>JBEVCF010000110.1:14680-22297 GCA_040514355.1 Glaciecola sp. | reverse complement strand
CCAATGCCCAGCGCTAAAAATGCCAGGAGGGTCAAAGCAAGGTTGTCTGGATTAATTAAACGGTCTGCTAATGTGTATTGTTGCGATACTGGCGTCGATGTTGAAGTAGATGAGTAATCTTGTAACCCCGTTGAAGTAGCTTTTACAGCACTCACTTCGTCCAGATAGACTACCGTTGTGGTCGGTGGATAACACAGCCCCGCTGCTGCACAACCTTGGTAACGCACTTTGACTACGCCATCTTTTACCGACTCGATGATCGGGTACTGAATATCTACACGCTCAAAAAACACATCCGAAATACCAAAAAACTCGTCTTCAATTTGTTCGCCTGCAGGGAAGACAGGTTCCCCTAGCGTGGCGTGTTTGGTTACGGTTTTGAATTGTTTTTTATATAAGTAATAGCCTTCTGCGATTTGCCAGCTCAAGGTTAAACGGTGGCCGTCTTGTCGAAAGTCAAAAATAAACGCTTCTTCTTGTTTCAGAAAGGTAGGTTCATCTGCAAAGAGGTTACTCAATTGAGCACTTTGCGCCAAAGACACTGCACTGTGAGACAGCAGCATAAACAAAACAAAAGAGCGAGCTAACAACGACATAAATAGGTGGATTCCCAATGTAAATATTACAGGTTAAAACCGATATAAGGATAACTTGCTTTCAACTCTGTGCCAAATACTGCATAAATCAATACATGACTAAAGTCGACCTGCTAAGCGACTTCAGATACTATACAGTACCAATATGAAATTAAACTGATGTTGTTAAGATTGCATTTTAAGATACGACATTGTTGACACGGCAAGAAGGAAAAATCAGTGGCTAAATTATTTTTGTTGTTTGTGATCATGCCGATCCTCGAGATTGCTGTGTTAATTCATGTCGGTGAAATCATTGGCGGTTGGAACACCGTGGCGCTTGTGATACTGTCAGCGTTAATTGGTGCTCATTTAGTACGTCGTGAGGGACTAAGCACATTGGCCAAAGCCCAGGCCAAGATGCAATCAGGACAAGTCCCTGCAGCAGAAATAGGCGCGGGCCTCATGCTCCTCGTCGCGGGGATATTATTAGTTACCCCCGGCTTTATTACGGATATTTTTGGATTATTATTAACGTTACCAGTTACTCGCAACATGCTCGCTGGATTTGTGGTTAAGCATCTTCAGTTTCGGACGGTCGCAGGCGGATTTGGCACGTCAGACTTCACTCAATCTAGCTTTCATCAATCTGGATCAGGACAAGACGGCTTTGAGTCGCATACCAACCGAGCACCACGCCAACCGGGTGATATCATTGATGGTGAAGTGCTGCGTTCCAGCAATGACAGAGACCGCCATGAACCAAAACGCCTTGATTAAGTGTTAATAAAACGTTAAAGATCATTGCCAAACGTATTATTCGTGGATTATTCTGAAGCAAAATATAGTCAGGATAAGCACATGCCATCTAACACTTATTTACTAGCGCCAGCTGCACCTATTAACCATTTTTTTAGCCGATTGTTCATTATTCCGCTCTTGGCTTGGATTTTATTGAGTAGTTACACTGCCTTCGCGACTGTTCAAGAAAGGGTGGACTCAGTCAGCAAAAAAGCACTTGTCGGTGGTCGTTTGATTGATGGGTTTGGCCATCAACCGTTAGCTAACTCTGTCATCCTGATCCAAGATAACGTGATTAAGCAGGTAGGTACTGTCGATACTTTGCCAGTACCTGAGGGTTACACCATTATTTCCACAGAAGGTATGGATGTGCTACCAGGTTTGTGGGAAGCGCATGCGCACCTTATGTTAAACGGTCACGCCGATTACGCGCATTGGCATCCGACTTACAAAGACCGTTTGGCTGATGAAATCATGCCCGCGAGTGCGGTGCAATTATTGTTAGCTGGGATCACTAGTGCACGCGACTTAGGTGCGCCACTTGAACCCTCTTTAGACGTAAAAAAACGCATAGCAAACGGAACGATTCCAGGGCCGCGTTTATATATCTCTGGTCCGTTTATTCAGCATGTCCCTTATCCAGGTACAGAACGTTATCGCTGGGGCGTTGCCACAGTTGAAGAGGCTAATGAAAAAGTTGACTTATTAGCGGAAGCAGGCGTAGATGTGATCAAGTTAATCGACCATGACATAATGTCTAAAGAGGTCGCACAAGCTGTGGTCGATGCCGCACATCGCAATAACTTAAAGGTTGTAGGGCATTCTCACAAACCAGATGAGATCCGTCGCGGGTTAGAAATTGGTATCGATAACTTCGAACACACCGGACTGACAACGGCCCCTGAGTACCCTGCTGATATTATGGAGATGCTAAAAGAGCGTACAGCAAAAGGACGGATTGCCGGCGGACCACTGTATTGGACACCGACGGTAGAGGGTTTGTATAACTATATGAACATGGTAGCTAATCCTGAGAAACTCGATAATACATGTTGGCATCGAGGTCTCAAGCCGGACACGATTGCCGATATAAAAGCATCATTAGCCAATCCTGGACAGTTAGCTTACATGCAACTCACGCCTTTGCGTCAGCCTACGTTGAAGCACAAAGTGCAACAATTAAAAGATGCGGGTGTGGTTTTGTTAACAGGTACTGATAGTGGGATCCCGACCAAATTTCACTGTCAAAGCACCTGGAACGAACTAGCGCTATGGGTCGAGGAGTTTGGTTTTGACCCAATGTATACTATCCGTGCTGCGACTTATTGGCCTGCAGTCATGATGGGCGTGGATGACAAAACGGGCACCATTAGCAAAGGCAAACTAGCCGACATTATCGCTGTTCGTGGTGATGTGCTGCGTTACATCAATCTTTTACAGCGTGTAGATCTTGTTATGAAAGATGGGGTGCTTTATAAATACGATGGTCAAGTCATTGAATCTGCATTAAAAAGTGGCAACTGAAGTTGCCACTCTCCTGTTTATACCGCTTATTTTGTGGATCTTAAAATTTTTTTTATTTAGCCCTTGAGTTCTGTAAGGGTATTCCCATATAGCAAACATAGTCTGCGCATTTGTACGACTAATGACATACCCATATTGGGCAAAAACCTAATGTGTTTTAATTTATTGGAGAAATAAAAAATGGCAATTCGTCCTTTACATGATCGCGTGATCATCAAACGTGAAGAAATAGAAAGTAAGTCTGCTGGTGGTATCGTTTTGACGGGCTCTGCTGCTGAAAAATCTACCCGTGGCGAAGTTGGAGCTGTTGGTAACGGTCGCGTTTTGGATAATGGCGATGTAAAAGCGCTAGACGTGAAAGTTGGCGACAAAGTTATCTTTAATGAAGGTTATGGCGTGAAGTCTGAAAAGATTGACGGCGAAGAAGTTCTAATCTTAAGCGAAAGCGATATCTTAGCCATCGTTGAATAATTTTTTGAAATTGAATCAGATTCAGTTTTAGGTAAACAAATTAGAGGAAATAAATCATGTCAGCAAAAGAAGTACGTTTTTCTGATGACGCACGAGGCAAAATGCTTAACGGCGTAAACATTCTTGCTAACGCAGTAAAAGTAACATTAGGTCCTAAAGGCCGCAACGTAGTGTTAGACAAATCATTTGGCGCGCCAACGATCACTAAAGACGGTGTATCAGTAGCAAAAGAAATCGAATTAGAAGACAAATTCGAGAACATGGGCGCACAGATGGTAAAAGAAGTAGCGTCAAAAGCAAATGATGAAGCGGGTGACGGAACCACTACTGCGACTGTACTTGCACAAGCTATTGTAACAGAGGGTTTAAAATCGGTTGCTGCTGGTATTAATCCAATGGATCTTAAGCGCGGTATCGACAAAGCCGTGGCGGCAGCCGTTGAAGAGTTAAAAGGCTTATCTACGCCATGTGCGGACAGCAAATCAATTGCTCAGGTAGGTACTATCTCTGCTAACTCTGACTCTGTTGTGGGTGACATCATTGCCGAAGCGATGGATAAAGTGGGTAAAGAAGGCGTTATCACCGTTGAAGAAGGCCAAGCCTTACAAAACGAGCTAGACGTTGTGGAAGGTATGCAATTTGACCGTGGTTATTTGTCTCCTTACTTCATCAACAACCAAGAAAATGGCACAGTTGAATTAGACGCACCATACATCTTGTTGGTTGACAAAAAAGTATCAAACATCCGCGAATTGTTACCAACACTTGAAGCGGTTGCTAAGACCTCCAAGCCTCTTTTGATTATTGCTGAAGACGTAGAAGGCGAAGCATTAGCGACACTAGTAGTGAACAATATGCGCGGTATTGTGAAGGTATCTGCAGTGAAAGCACCAGGTTTTGGTGACCGTCGTAAAGCGATGCTACAAGACATTGCCATTCTAACTGGCGGTACAGTTATTTCTGAAGAAATCGGCCTAGAGCTTGAAAAAGTAACGTTAGAAGATCTTGGTACAGCTAAACGCGTCGTTATCAACAAAGACAACACAACTGTTGTTGATGGAGCTGGCGAGCAAGCAGGTATCGAAGCGCGTTGTGGTCAAATCCGTGCTCAAATCGAAGAGTCATCTTCAGATTACGACAAAGAAAAACTTCAAGAGCGTTTAGCGAAACTTGCTGGCGGTGTTGCGGTCATCAAAGTAGGCGCAGCCACTGAAGTCGAAATGAAAGAGAAGAAAGCACGTGTGGAAGATGCACTTCATGCAACCCGTGCTGCGGTTGAAGAAGGTGTGGTCCCAGGTGGTGGTGTAGCACTTGTTCGTGTTGCAGCTAAATTGGCTAACCTAAAAGGTGACAACGAGGATCAAACTTTAGGTATCAAACTAGCGCTTCGTGCGATGGAAGCACCAATGCGTCAAATCGCAACCAACGCAGGTGCAGAAGCATCAGTTGTGGTTAATGAAGTCAAGTCTGGTTCTGCTAACTACGGTTACAACGCCGGTAACGACACCTTCGGTGACATGTTAGAAATGGGTATTCTGGATCCAACTAAAGTGACACGTTCTTCATTACAGTTTGCATCATCTATTGCAAGCTTGATGATTACTACCGAGGCGATGGTTGCCGATGCTCCAAAGGATGAAGCTGCACCTGCGATGCCTGATATGGGTGGCATGGGTGGTATGCCAGGTATGATGTAAGTTATTGACTTACATCTATTAATAAAAAAAACCGCTTGGTGAAAACGAAGCGGTTTTTTTATTGCTTTGCATCATCGATGTGGTCTTTGGCCATAGTCCATGTATTACCCCCTGCGGCCTGAGCAGAGTGCAAAGCGTTAAGTGCTTGTTGGTCAAGTAATTCTGGGCAAGACTCATTATCAGGCAATGTAGATGCCATCCCTATACTCAGCGTTACCGGGTGCGTATTATGTGAAAAAGCTTCATGCATCTCGGGCTGTGGTATCTGATGCGCATAAAACAATGCATCAGCAGCTGACAATGAGAAAGTGACATTAAAATCATGGCTAAGTTGCTGGAGAGCGATTTGTATATCCACTTGGGAATCATCAACCACTAATACTCTCATTTTTTCTTCATTTAGCACAAATACATTTACCTTCTTGTAAAATGATGTTGCTCTGGCGTCATATTTAAGTGTAGAAATAAACTTTCTAAGCGCAACTGCAAAGCTGAATTAATTGTGGTTTTCGAAATAAAACTAACTGTATAATTCGCCTTTATATTTATTTAAGCGTTGGGTTACCAAAATGACTGATTCAACACTGCCACAATGGCAATTAGAAGACGCTGACGCGTTGTATGGGATCTCAAAATGGGGGGCAGGGTACTTTGCTCTTAATGAGTTAGGGAATGTGTGTGTGACACCTGATCCTGACAAACCACATTTGCAAATTGATTTTGCCGCTGTTATCAATGAAATCAAAGAAGAAGGGATCCAATTTCCTGTTGTGGTCAGATTCCACGATGTCTTGCGTAATCAAGTCGCACAGTTGAATCAAACATTTCAAAGGATTATTGCTGAAGCGGGCTATCAAGGTGTATATCGCGGCGTCTATCCGGTCAAAGTTAACCAAATGCGCGAAGTGGTCGAAGAAATTGTTGAAGCAGGCGCACCTTATCACTATGGCTTAGAGGCAGGCTCCAAAGCGGAACTGTTGACCGTCATGGCTTACAACACGAACGCTGATTCGTTGACGATCCTAAATGGCTACAAAGACGAAGAGTTTATGCGGTTAGCATTGCTAGCACAACGCTTAGGTCGAAAAGTTGTCATCGTAATCGAAAAGTTTTCCGAATTGTATTTATTGACTAAAGTTGCCAAAGATATGGGCGTTGAGCCGATAGTGGGCGTACGGGCTAAAATGTCGGTCAAAGGCCGTGGTAAGTGGGAGGGCTCAGGAGGCGATCGCGCGAAATTTGGCCTCACAATCAGTGAAATTATCAATGCGGCTCGTTATCTTGAAAGTGAGGGCATGAGGCATTGCTTACAGCTCTTACATTTTCATATTGGTAGTCAATTAACCGATATTCGCGCGGTAAAAGAAGCCATTAATGAAGGCGCACTGATTTATGCCGAGATGCATCACTTGGGCTTTCCTTTATCCTATGTCGATATCGGTGGTGGCTTGGGCATTGATTATGACGGCACCAAATCGACCAGTGACTCCTCGCGTAACTATTCTTTAGATGAGTATGTGGCGGACGTGGTCTATGGCATGCAAGAAGTCTGCGATCTAGAAAACGTCCCACATCCCATTTTGGTCAGCGAATCAGGTCGAGCGATTACTGCGCATCACTCTTGCGTGATCACTGAAATTGTTGGGGAAATTCGCCCTGACAGTGCCAGTGTGCCTACTGAAGAATGCGAAGATGAGCACGTATTAGTCAAAAATATGCGCGAATTGGCACATAACATGGACAGTATGACGAACATGCAAGAGGTCTTTAACGATGCCTCACAATACAAAGAACAAGCTGCAGATGCCTTTAAATTCCGTGTCTTGGATATTGAAGAAGTCGCTAAAGTGGAGACGTTGTATTGGCAGATCATGAACCGTTTGCGTATCAAATTTCAAGGTGCTGAGTTTGTACCTGAAGAGCTGCAATCGTTGGATTTTGACTTGTCGAGCCAATACTTGTGTAACTTTTCGATCTTCCAATCGGCTGCGGATACATGGGCGATTGATCAGATTTTACCGGTCATTCCATTAACACGGCATTTAGAAAAACCAACGGTGAACTGTTCACTGGTGGATATTACCTGTGATTCAGACGGAAAGTTGGACAAGTTTACAGTGGGTCGCGAGATCTCAAATGTGATCCCAATGCATCCATTAGAGCGTGGCAAAGATTATTATCTTGGTTTATTTTTGACAGGCGCTTATCAAGATGTAATGGGCGATATGCACAACTTGTTTGGGCGCTTGAATGAGGTTCATATCTTTAGTTATGACGATGATCCAGAAGATTTTTATATAGAAGAGATCGTGCATGGTTCTTCTGTGGAAAATGTGCTGTCAATCATGCAATACAACCCGTCCTCGATGGCCAAAGATGTCAAGCGTTTGATTGATAAAGAAGTGGCTGCAGGCAATATCAAACCGCGAGAAGGCGTAAAACTCACAGATTTTTATGAGGCGTGCTTATCGGGCTATACTTATTTGAAACGCTAATCGAGTTTTAAATGAAAATTTTATCCTGTGATACACACTACAACTGGTTTTTGG
>JBEVCF010000110.1:0-14670 GCA_040514355.1 Glaciecola sp. | reverse complement strand
GGTTTTTGGTGCGTGATTTTTTACAAAAACGCACCCTAACCGGAGTGGAAAATGTCAGTGATAATGGCTATACCCGGCAAACGCCAGAAGGTCTGGTCCATGCGGAATTTTTAGCAGACAAACACTGTTTTGCGGTGAGTTTTTTGCCTGTCGATGACGATGGGGCTTGGACAACACAAGCTGACGATATCAGGTCTTTAAAACATGTCTTGGGGCTTGGCAGTATTTGGCAGGATATTGCGCCAGCGTTGATCACCTCAGGTATGCCCAAATCAGCCTTGATCCCAGTTGCTATCGCAGGTTGTTGGTCGCCTTATGAGGCGCTCATCCGCGCCATTTTGGGTCAACAAGTCACAGTAACGGCTGCAATCACCCAGCTTAATAAACTACACGCATTGGTACAATGTCATGGTGGACGCGGATTTTTTTCACCACAAGCGTTGCTTGAAGCGGATTTGGCTGGGTTTCGTTTGCCGGAACGTCGCAAACAATCTCTGCTCAACGCATCCGCATGGGTTGCTGAACACGGTTTGTCAGATATCAGTCAAGTGGATACATTATTAGATATCAAAGGGATTGGTCCGTGGACAGTCAACTACGTTAAATTACGTGGATTTGCTGCGCCAGATGTCATGCTTGATAACGATTTAATTATTAAACAACAACTGCAACAACACCCACTCTCCTCTGACAAAGCCAGCCCTTGGCGCAGTTATTTTTGTCTGCAGTTGTGGCAGTGGTCAACGCTTGAAAAAATGAAGAAAACCGCATGCAATGGGTAAGTTACTTAGAGACGACACTAGGGAGTATTGCTATTCGGGCCAATGCTGAGGGTTTGACTGAGGTCGCATTTATTACAACACAGACGCAACCAGCATGTCCTAATCAGCATACGCAGCAAGGTAAACAGCAACTGACTGAGTATTTTGCCTCGCAACGCACGCAGTTTACGGTTGCCTTAGCGGCGTTTGGTACTCCCTTTCAACAGCGCGTATGGCAAACATTGGTTGCTATACCTTATGGTGAGACGCGGTCTTATGGTGAGCAGGCCGTTGCAATCGGTCAACCCACAGCCTCCAGAGCAGTGGGTATGGCAAACAGTAAAAATCCGATAGCGATTATTGTGCCCTGTCATCGAGTGATCGGCAAAAGCGGAAAATTAACCGGATATGCCAGCGGACTTGATAAAAAATCATGGTTGTTAGACCATGAGCAACAATATTTACAACGAGCCTCCACCTAATTCATGCCCATTCAACATTTTTTGCAGTTGTGTTTGTTAGCCGCGATTTGGGGCTCTTCGTTTATGCTGATGCTAATTACTGTACCCGAATTTGGTATTTGGGGTATGGTCGAACTGCGAGCTTTATTAGCAGCACTGATCTTGTTACCCATTGTATGGGCACGCAAACAACTCTCTGCACTGCGCGTACATTACAAAGAAATCATCGTAGTAGGACTTTTTAATACTGCGATCCCATTTTGTTTTTTTGGTTACGGCGCACTCCATTTACCTGCTTCATTAACCGCATTACTAAATGGTACGGCCTCTATTTTTGGAGCATTACTCGCGTGGTTGTGGCTCAGAGAACAAGTTACAGGCTTTGCTAAAGTTGGATTCTTGTGCGGTTTTGTAGGTGTATTTTTATTGTCCTATGAATCTCTTACGTTAGATGGTGTCAGTATCTTCCCTGTCTTAGCATGTTTGGTGGCGACATTTTGCTATGGCTTTGCCGTGTGCTATTTCAAAAAATACTTACCAGATGCAAAGCCAATGCCGGTAGCTGCTGGTAGTCAAATTGTATCAGCTATTGTGTTATTACCCATGGTTTTTATGTTCCCAGTATCGACCATGCCCAGTACTGATGCTTGGCTTGCTGCGATAATCTTAGCCGTATTTTGTACGGGTTTTGCCTATATGTTGTATTTTGATTTAATTGTTAAGATTGGAGCAGCCAAGGCGATATATGTAGGATATATGGTGCCAGTGTTTGGTCTGTTATGGGGTTGGAGTTTGCTCGATGAACGGATCAGCCTGTATATGCTCAGCGGTGCGGGCGTAATTTTATTCGGGATTGCGCTTACTTCGGGTGCCGTCGAGCAGATATACAAAAAACATATGGGCTAGATTTCTTATAGGCAGTCGCTACTTTTTTGAGTATGATCGCAATTGTAGTTAATAAAATGGATTAAACATGTCGTTATCAGTAGTCATCTTAGCTGCCGGGAAAGGCACGCGCATGCGCTCAGCGCTTCCTAAAGTACTTCATCCCATTGCCGGAAAACCCATGGTGCAACGTATTATCGATACGGTGAAGGAATTAGGAGCCGAGCAGATCAACTTAATTTATGGGCACGGAGCAGATCTTTTAAAAGCTAAGATTGATGAACCCAATCTCAACTGGTGTTATCAGCAAGAGCAGCTAGGTACGGGGCATGCTGTACAACAAGCCGTCCCTTATTTACATGACGAAGACGATGTACTGGTATTAGTGGGTGATGCGCCATTAATTAAAAAGGACACGTTAGCACGTTTGGTCGCGGCTAGAGCAGAAGCGGATTTTGGTCTGCTGACTGTGCATTTAGAGGATCCAACCGGAATGGGACGTATTATTCGTGACGGTGATAACATCACGGCGATTGTTGAGCACAAAGATGCAACAGATGCACAGCGTGCGATCACTGAAATTAACACGGGCATGATGCTCATGAACGCGGGTGACTTAAAGCGCTGGTTAGGGCAATTATCTAATGATAATGCTCAAGGTGAATACTATTTAACAGATGTCATTGCGATGGCCGCTGCTGAAGGTAAACGCATCCGTGCGGCTCATCCAACCGCAGTGCACGAAGTGGAAGGTGTGAATAACCGAGTACAACTCACACGTCTTGAACGTGCTTTTCAGTTAGAACAAGCTGAGCAAGCGATGTTATCAGGTGCAAGCTTAGCCGATCCTCAGCGTTTCGATGTCCGAGGCGAGTTGATTGTGGGGAATGACATCAGTATCGATGTGAATTGTGTGTTCGAAGGCAAGGTTGTACTCGGTGACAATGTGGTGATTGAACCGAATTGTATTTTACGCAATTGCTCTATCGGCGCAGGCACGGTCGTCGCGGCTAACTCGATCATTGAAGATGCCGAAGTCGAAGCGAACTGCCAAATTGGTCCTTATGCGCGTTTACGCCCTGGAGCGAAAATGTGTGAAGGGGCTAAAGTGGGTAACTTTGTGGAAATGAAGAAAACCATACTTGGGCGCGGGGCAAAAGCCAATCACTTAACGTATTTAGGTGATACGATTGTTGGGGCAGGCGCGAATATTGGCGCGGGTACCATTACGTGTAACTACGATGGGGTTAACAAATCCAAAACCGTTATTGGTACCAATGCGTTTATTGGTTCTAATTCTTCCTTGGTGGCGCCGGTTTCTATTGGGGATGAAGCAACGGTCGGTGCGGGTTCTACGGTCACTAAAGATGTTGAAGACGGGCAGCTTGCGATTGCACGGGCCAAACAGCGTGACATTGCTAACTGGCCTCGTCCAACTAAAAAATAACCATATTTAATAGATGTAACGGCTAATGCATGTGGTGTGCATTAGCCGTTTTTTTATCTGTGGAAAAAGCATATCTGCGGGACTAGTATACTCGTTAGAAAACGCTATAACCGCCACTAAGAAATGTTCTTACTTTACAAAACGAAACTTTAAGTTATACTTCGAAACATGTTTTTGAATGATGTGCAATATGAACCTCCAAAACCCTAAAATACAGGCGATAACCAAGGCATTAAGCGATGAAGGTCAAGTCAATGTCGTGGCATTGTCCGCACAATTAGGCGTTTCTGAGGTTTCGATTCGAAAGTACTTGACTGAGTTAGAGCGTGCAGGCTTGTGTATACGCACGCATGGTGGCGCAGTGCAAGTAGACGCAAAACCACGAGACATGTTGGCCTTTGATCCGGTTAAATCTGCTATCGCCGAAACGGCAGCGCAGTTGATACAGCCCAATGCGCGGATCATTTTAGACAGTGGGACAACGACTGCCCAGATGTTACCGTTTTTACAGACGATACCTGGTTTGGTGGTAATGACTAATTCACTACCGGTGGCAACCGCACTAACACAAAAGAGTAACAATGCGACGGTGTTAATGTCTGGTGGTACATGGGATCCCTTATCACAATCTTTCCAAGGGCAGATGTCAGAGAAAATGATTGCATCCTATAACTTTGAGATGGCATTTGTGGGGGCTTCGGGTATTGATCTAGAACACGGCACAACGACCTTTCACGAATTGACGCGTTTGTCTCAGGTCATGTCTTCTGTCTCAAAGCAAACGATTGTGTTAGCGCAATCGGATAAGTTATTCAAAAAAATGCCTAATATAGAGCTAGCGTGGGTAAACATTTCGACGCTAGTGACCGATAACAAAATTGATGATGTTGCTAAACAGCAAATTGAACACAAGGGTGTCCTGGTAAAAACAGCACCCATAAAGGAGTAAAGTATGTGTGGGATCGTTGGAGCGGTAGCTGAGCGTAATGTAATTGAAATCTTATTAGAAGGGTTAAAGCGTCTAGAGTATCGTGGTTACGATTCTGCGGGCGTAGCCTTGTTGACACCACAGGGCGAATTTAGTCGTGTGCGTCGTACTGGTAAAGTTCAGGCATTAGCCGATGCCATTACCCCAGAGAATGGTCGAGGTACTACAGGGATTGCGCATACACGTTGGGCCACGCATGGTGGTGTGACTGAAAATAATGCGCACCCTCACTATTCAACTAATCGTATTTCGGTAGTGCACAATGGAATCATTGAAAACTTCCAAGAGTTACGTGCCGAGCTAGTGCAAAAAGGTTATGAGATCAGCACAGATACTGATACTGAGACCATCGCTCACACCGTGCATTCTTTATTAGATGAACATGCGTCGTTATTAAGTGCAGTGCAAGCTGCCGTGAAAAAATTTGATGGTGCCTATGGGACGGTGATCATGGATCAACACGATCCCTCTCGCGTGGTGGTGGCGCGCTCAGGTTCACCCTTGGTCATTGGTTTAGGTCTAGGTGAGAACTTTATCGCATCAGACCAAATGGCGTTGTTGCCAGTCACCCGTCGCTTTATGTTTTTAGAAGAAGGTGATGTGGCTGAGATCACGCGTCGCGAAGTGACCATTTTTGACAAAGATGGTCAGCCAGTGGAACGCGAAATCATTGAATCCAATGTGGAACATGACGCCGGGGACAAAGGTCAATATCGTCATTACATGCTCAAAGAAATTCACGAGCAACCCGCTGTTGTACGCAATGCCCTAGCTGGTCGTATCGATGCGAATGGTATTGCACAACATATCTTCGGTGAAAATGCGGAAACTTTATTAGCCAAGGTCAAGCACGTGCAAATCATCGCTTGCGGTACGTCTTATCATGCGGGTATGACGGCACGCTATTGGTTAGAGCAATACGCCAATGTCTCGTGTAATGTCGAAATCGCTTCAGAATTCCGTTACCGTAAATCGGTGGTACAACCTAATAGCCTGTTGGTGACAATTTCACAATCCGGTGAGACAGCAGATACCCTTGCGGCGCTGCGGTTGGCACAAGAGTTGGGTTACATGTCGTCTTTGACAATTTGTAACGTGGCTGGCTCGTCGTTAGTGCGTGAATCCGATATGGCGTTTATGACCAAAGCCGGTGCGGAAATTGGCGTTGCGTCAACGAAAGCATTTACGACTCAGTTAACAGCCTTCTTATTGTTGACCTTGGCGATTGGTGAGCATAACGGACTCAGTGCAGTCGACAAGGATGATATCTTAGCCGGTCTGCAGAGTTTGCCAGCGAAACTAGAAGAAACGTTATTACTGACTGATAGTATTGAGGCCTTGGCAGAAGAGTTTGCTGATAAGCAGCACTCCTTATTCTTGGGGCGTGGTGAGCAGTATCCCATCGCGATGGAAGGCGCGTTAAAGCTAAAAGAAATTTCGTATATTCATGCCGAAGCATATGCGTCTGGTGAGTTAAAGCACGGTCCTTTAGCGCTGATTGATGATGAAATGCCAGTGATTGTGGTCGCACCAAATAACGAATTGCTAGAGAAATTAAAATCAAACGTTGAAGAAGTACGTGCCCGTGGCGGGATCATGTATGTGTTCGCCGACAAAGATGCGCAGTTTGCCTCTGACGACACGATGCGTGTGATTTCGGTACCACACTGCCACGCATCCATTGCACCGATCATTTATACTATTCCACTGCAGTTGTTATCGTACTACGTGGCGTTGATCAAGGGTACAGATGTGGATCAACCGCGTAATTTGGCGAAGTCAGTGACCGTGGAATAAGTTTCGTATATTTCGTAATGTAGAAATAGATACTAAGGTCCTGTGTTAGGCCCCCATTCTTGAACGGAAAAATAGCACGCAGCATGGGTACTATTATTCAATCAAATGCATGCTGCGTTCTATACGTCACTAAGAAAAACACTTAGGAAAGCGTCATATAATTGAAATATACAAACAGTATCTTTTAAGTGCAAGGAACAGTATTCATCACGGATGTAAGATGCAGGAAAGCAAGAGTGCAAGGATGCACACCTCAATCACTTCACAAATATAAATGCCTTCTCATACCTTGAAAAGGTCAATCTGACAACGTTTGGCGTATTGAAATTGATTGAGACAATTCCTTTTGATACCTATACAGAAATCTAACGTAATAAAACATCATGTTAATAAACTCATTATCTCCAGAATGGAGACTATGATGAAGATGGCAAAAAGATGTCGAAAAAAACGTTGGCGCGGAACCATTCAATAGGCCCAGTGACGGTTGCTTATAAGCACAAAGTAGACGCAGGGGAAATGCGACGAGATGACGCACAACTTGCTATCGCAGCAAAATTGGATGCCTTGCATGAGTCTCTGGCTACACTTCCACCCGTACCCATGCATATCGACGAACTGGCACAGAATAGCGGTAAAAGCAGCCGTGCACAGTTACGGCCTTGTTGCCTAGCATCCGTTCAGTCTTTTTTGAGAAAACAGTTTCACTTGTGGTCCTTTGGTCCATCACCGCGAGGCATGTACATCCATGGTCCAGTCGGGGTCGGCAAAAGCTTGCTAATGGACCTTTTTTACGCGTCGGTTAGGGTTCCTGATGAAGGTTCTTGTAGTGATAGTGACTGTCACAGCCACGCAACGATCACCAAGCGTCGCGTCCATTTTCATGAATTCATGTTAGACGTTCACCATCGAATCTTTGTCTACAACCAGACGCACCCTCGCAGTGATGCGATTCCCGTAGTTGCTCACCACTTGGCACAAGAAGCCCAACTCCTCTGTTTCGATGAATTTCAAGTGACAGACGTTGCCGATGCCATGATTTTGAAGCGGTTATTTTTATTCTTACTGGATTACAACGTCGTAATGGTGGCGACCTCTAATCGTCGTCCTGACGCTTTGTATGAGGGGGGGATTAACCGCTCCCTCTTTTTGCCATTCATCGACACATTGAAACACTCATTCGATATTATTTCCATGGAGGGTTCACAGAAGGATTATCGGCTCGAAACTCAAGCTGATGGTCAATCTTATTTTTGGTCAAATCAGGATGTGCATGACGATGATAACAATATACAGGTACAGTTGGAGAACATATTCGGTGGCACGACATCTAGAACTGAGGCTGAGAATATTCCCGTTCTTTTTAACCGCACTGTTCAGGTTACCCGATTGAACAAGCACTGCGCTTGGTTTGATTTTTCTGAGTTGTGTGAGCAACCGCTCGGAGCGGCGGATTTTATTTCCCTCTGCGCCAGATTCCCGGTCATCATCATTGACCACGTTCCGCAACTGGACGCTAATCGCCTTAATGAAGCGCGACGATTCGTGACCCTTATTGATGCGTGTTATGAATCTCGCACTCGTTTGGTGCTTGCCGCATACGTCCCGCTCGATGCATTGTTTGTCGATTTTGCAGCGCAGGTCGAAAGTCGTGATGGAGACGAAGAATTGTTTGTCATTGAGGAAGGGGGGAACTCCAGTGCCTTTGCTACGACGATGATTCGCACCAAAGAAGGCAAATGTGTTGAGTGGTCGGCAACGGGGCTAGTTGGCGTGTCACTGGCACAATTTTCGTCGGCCAATGATCTCGCGTTTTCTTTTCGACGAGCTGCGTCTCGGTTAGTAGAAATGGGTGGAAAGGAATGGGGACGGTAATAACGACTTACGGTTAGGTTATACCGATCAAAAAAAGTGCCTTGCGTTGTTCGATAAGCCTCTGTCCGAGCTTGCTGCTTAATTGACAGGCCATACTAAACTACATATCATTCGTGCAAAAGCTTTGGTGATAAATCTCTAGGCACCTCAAATCTCAAATTCCAACCAATAATAAAAACAAAGTGAGCATCTTGTGACAACACCTAATGCAACAACAGAGCCGACTGCACCATCATTGATTGCCTTACTACCTTTGTTCTTATTTTTGGTGTTATTCATAGGTGTAGGCGTATATTTTCAAAGCCAAGGCGTTGCGTTCGCGTTTTATCAACTCCCTAGTGTGATTGCGATATTGCCAGCGATTATACTTGCCCTATTGTTGTCTAAACAGAGACTGAATCAAAGTATTGAGACGTTTGTCAGTGGGGTTGGCCACAATAATATCATCACTATGTGCCTGATTTATTTGTTAGCGGGTGCATTCGCCTCTGTGGCCAAAGCTACAGGCGGCGTGGATGCAACCGTCGCCTTAGGCCTCTCTTTAGTACCTTCCTCGATGCTCTTACCGGGATTCTTTGTGATTGCTGCTTTTATCGCTACTGCAATGGGGACATCTATGGGTACGATTGCTGCTGTTGCACCGATTGCCTTAGGGGTGGCAAATGAAGCGGATATTCATTTAGCGTATATGGCCGGTGCGGTGATTTCGGGTGCGTTGTTCGGCGACAACTTATCGATTATATCTGATACCACGATAGCTTCAACACGCACCCAGGGCTGTGAGATGAAGGACAAATTCCGTGAAAACCTGATTTTTGCTATTCCTGCATCCATTATCACACTCATCGTATTTACGGTAGTTGGCCAAGGTCAGGCCGAAATTGCGGCCCAAGCAATTGATTTTGTCAAAGTGGTACCCTATCTGACGATTTTGGTGTTGGCCGTGCTGGGCTTAAATGTGTTTGTGGTCCTGACGGTAGGGATCATGCTTGCAGGGCTCACCGGCCTGCTGACGATGGACTACGGTGTTATTCAGTTTGGACAGGATATTTATACTGGTTTTACTAACATGCAAGAGATCTTCATTTTATCCTTGCTAGTCGGTGGTTTGGCTGCATTAATGCAACAACAAGGCGGGTTGGCGTTTGTGATACAATCCATCGAAAAACTCATTAATACCTTCTCATCTGCGCAAGGCAAAACCTCTGCCCGAGCTGCTGAAATCGGCATGGCCGGGATGGTGGCAACCACCAATACTTGTGTGGCAAATAATACCGTATCCATTGTGGTCACCGGTGATATTGCAAAACAACTCGCACAACAACACGGCGTGCAACCCAAACGCGCGGCGAGTATTCTGGATTTGTTTTCGTGTATTGTGCAAGGTCTGATCCCACACGGAGCACAAGCATTGTTGTTGGCCTCGATATTCAGTCTCAGTCCATTGACGGTCATCACGCATGCTTGGTATTGCATGATCTTAGCTGTGGTAGCGATCACAACCGTTATGTTGCGCAAGCGCGCTGTAAGGGCAATACCCGAGTAGGTTATCTAAGATGACACCCGCAATCAAACTCGCCCAAAAGCAAAAACTCGTGCATACGATTCACGCTTATGAGCATGATAAAACGGCCCAATCTTATGGCTTAGAAGCGGCTGAGAAGCTCAACTTGCCAGCAGAGCGAGTATTCAAAACATTGGTGGTAGCTTTATCAGACCAGCGTTTGGCCGTTGCTATTATTCCCGTTGCTAAACAACTTAGTATGAAGCATATGGCCATTGCCTGTGGTAGTAAAAAAGCCGAAATGGCCGATGCTCAGCGCGTTGAAAAAACCACAGGTTATGTACTCGGTGGTGTCAGCCCGTTGGGACAAAAGAAACGTTTACCTACCGTTATAGATAGTTCAGCGCAACAATACCCCACCATTTATGTCAGTGCTGGTAGGCGAGGATTGGAGATTGAGTTGAGCCCAGAGGATTTGCTGAAGGTGCTAGGAGGGCAATATGAAGAACTGTGCACACGATTGACCTTAAAGCAGAAGAACCGTTCTTAGCAAATAGCCTTAACAGGTTTGGCTAATACTAACGATCCTAGCAGCACCTGCAATATCGAATAAAGTCATTCAAGTCGTGTTTCTTAGCCATGGGGTGGAGTGTAAGCCCTACTAAAGCACCATGTTGCTTTGCGCCAAACGGGGTATCATTTATGCATATCTAATAGATAGAATTTTTCTATGGCTGTTTTTGAAGACGATATTGCATGGCATACAGAGCGCGCTAACCTCTATGCAGAGTTGCACGCCCGGCCGTTTAAAATTATTGCATCAGATGCTCTTATTTCCCATGTAGCCTTATTGTGTAATGAGGCGCAAAGAGAGCAACAAAAGCAACAGTTACTCACGTTTTTACAACAACGCCAAGTCGATGTGGAGCGCATAGAGGGTTCTTGTCAGGTCTACCACACCCAAGATTTGATTATCCGATATGAGCAACACCTTGAATTTACCTCACTGACCATCACCGAGCAGCGCAATAATCTGTCCCAACAAGTGCCTTTCATCCAAACGGCTCTATCTCGCTTGCCTGCGGATTGGTTTCAGCACTTTCCCGGTACAATGATCGCTGCATTTCATTTACATATCTGTTTTGAGCCAGTAGCAGACGTGCCCAAGCCTCAGATATTAAAACCGCTGTTTGACGACAAGTTGATGATTGGCAGCTGGCCACAACAAGGCGCCGCACAGGTTTGGACGAACTTTCATACGCACAAGGATAATTTTGGTCGTTTTCTGATTTACAATCGCTCCATGACCAAAGGGCAAATGGGGCGGATGGTGCAACGATTGATTGAAATCGAAACGTATCGCTTGATGGCCTTGTTGGGCTATGTTGAAGCAAGAGCACTGGCGCCTGATCTCAAAGAGATGGATGCGACAATGGCAAAATTGACTGAACAGTTAGCCTCCGGCCTAGGTGATGATGACCATGTCTTATTAAAACAATTGACTGATTTGGCCTCGCAAATTGAAGCGCATCGGGCGCGCACCACATTTCGCTTTAATGCCAGCACGGCGTACCATGAGATCTTGCAAGCACGGATCATTGAACTGGATGAAGACGAAGTCTCAGGGCATCTGACCATCAAAGAGTTTTTATCGCGCCGCCTGACACCTGCGGTGCGTTCGTGTGCTACTGTCCAAGAACGTCTGGAAAACCTCTCCAAACGCGTCAACCGAGCCTCGGATATGCTGCGTACTCGGGTTGAGTTGGCCTTACATCACCAAAACCAGTTATTACTGAGCTCGTTGGAACGTCGTTCACGGATCCAACTGGCGATGCAACATACCGTAGAAGGACTGTCTGTCGCAGCAATTTCCTACTACTCTGTCGGACTATTTAAGTATCTGACAGATGCATTATATGCAGCAGGTGCACAATTTAACAAAACGGCGGTGTTGGGTATGTCTGTACCGGTGATTGTGGGTGCCGTATGGTATGTCACCCACAAAATTCACAACCGTTTTAAACACATGGCCAAAAAGCAGTAGCGTGATATTTACCGACCTAGTGAATGATATGCCAGGTGGTCTGGCGACCGGCCAAATACCAAACTTGCTTACCATCCCACACGGCGCTTTGTTCTAGCTTGATTTGGATCCACTGGTCGTCCCACTCGGGTAATTGGGTCACAATATTCCCTTCAATGGCGTAGGCGGTATTGTCGTATAAAGGCCAATCACCCTGGATAGGCGTTGGGCCTTGGTTGTCCCACATGCCGATCGTAGGACCACTCGCATGACCAACAAAACCCAGTGGATGAGTATAGGTCGCACTGCGAATACCGGCTTGCTGACTGTCCGCAATGGTTTTTGCCAAAATCTCGTTGCCTGTTTTGCCAGTTGCAAAAGCTGCAGTCAAAATGTCCTGCCATTGATTGCCAACAGCAAGAGCTTGAACCAGCCCTGCTGGCGCAGTGGTTTCTCCTATGCGCAGCACGTACCCCATTTCTTGGGTGTCGGTACACAAATTCATGTAACAGATCCCTACATCCGTGTGCAAAACATCACCTGGCATTACAATACGGCCTGCTTTACCCATAAACACATCGTCTTTTGAGGTAGTATCACCACTGCGCTGAATGTTGACATAAGGTTGAAACCACGGGCGGACTTGCAGTGCTTCAAAGCGTTCTCGAATGTACCATGCAATATCATCAGTTGTTGTCACGCCTGGCGTGATCACTTTATTGGAAAAAGCTTCCGCAATAACGGCACGAGCCACACCCACGACTTGCGGATACACGGCTAATTCACTCGGTGTACGAGTTTCCAGCCAACGTAGTACCAGATTTTCGGCACTGACCAAACGCTTGCGATAGGTTTCTGGAAGGGCATTTTGCAAGGTTTGATACAAACCGGCGCTCAAGCCATCTGCTAATGCCCAGTTTTCACTGATATTGATGCCGATGCGTTGTGGATCGCGCTCAGCGATCACTTCGGCTAGTCGCGCCCACTGTTCAGCTTTCGTGCCACCCTCCCACACGGTCGGATATAACTCGCCAATAGGATAGCGACTCACACTAAAACGTTCTATTTCGCCCGTTTGGGTCTTGGCAAATACCAATAACGTGGTACGTCGCGCGGCAAATGTGGGTTGCGGTACCAAGGTGTAAAACAGACGGTCTTCACCGTATTCACGATTGATGACGAGCCACATATCTAAATCTTGTTCAGCCATTAATCTGGGTAAAAGATGATTGAGCCTATCTTCAAGGATCCGATTAAAAGGTACGATGCGATCTTTGAATGACAGCACATCGGGCATGTTCTTAATCTCACGACCCTGAGTCGCTTCGCCGAAGGTATTGCAAGATATTAAGAGTAAGCAAGTACTTACTATAAAAGTGCGTAGGCCGATTGTAGACATGGGTTAACCCTCTTTTTTACTCAGTAGAGTACCCAAAAGACTACCCTAATTACAAGTTTTTCCTTATCCGTATTGTTGCACGATGAAGTTGGCAATTTGCACGATGGTTTGGCCCTTTTGCATGGCGGTTTGTTGCAGTTGTTTGTGGGCTTGTTGTTCATTGATGTTGAGCTGTGCAACCAATATGACCTTGGCTTGATAAATCATTTTATGGTCATGCAAGGCTTGCTTAGCTTCCGTGAGTTCACGATCCATTTGTTTAATGCGATGAGCTTGTTCGAGCAATAAATTTTTGATTGAAGTGCAAAATACTAACTCGGGTTGTGAGGTCCACTCTAAGGTTTCATGCTCATGTGATTGGAGTGGTTGTCCGAGTTTAAGTGCTCGTCGATAGGCACAAATTTTGTGTTTTAATGCTTCGATGATGGTGTGTTCAATAAGGCGGAAAGCATCTATTCGATGTGTTGTTAATTCATACCAAACTTCGGCGATTTGATTAGCAACCGCGTCTTGCAATGTCATGTTAGCAATCAAACGGCGCAGTTTATTCACCTCGTGCTGAGTAGCATGGGTTTGGGTATCTTGCCAAGCTTGGACGAGGTGAGTTGCGGAGTAATTGGTAAACAGGGTGAAGTGCGTATCTTGATCGTCTTTTAATTGAGCTAGTTTGTTACACAATTCGGTGGTGAAGTGACTTTGCGCAAAACCAATCCCGCCCCAAGCGCGTTCTTGGCCGGCATACTCCTTTGCTTGAACAAAACTAAACAACCCCAACAAAGACTGTTGTAGTGCTTCATGTTGTGTAATATCTACCGCTTCGTAAATAACAGCGATCATAGCACGGATGATTTTGGAGTAGTGTTGCGTTGCCTGTTCAGCCGTAATGCTTTGCGTTTCAATTTGGTAGCGCAAGCTTGGTAGCTCAGCAAAATGTTGAAGCACAACTGCCAAACTCAAGAGTAGATGGTGATTCGTTGCGATATTGGGTTGGCCGACATAATGTTGCTTCAGAATAGCCCACAGATCGGCTTGTGCTTTATCCGTCGCTTGATATTGTTCAAGACAGGCTTGGGTGTAATATTCACCTTTCGAAGCTAGGAAAATATTGCTGCGTCCACGTTCTTTTTGCAGTTCGTGAATGTTACTGCAGATTTGGATAATCAAATCGATCCGCGTGTCTAATTGCGTCGCAGCCGCGAGCTCAATTTGCTGTGCCTGTTGTAAAAGCTGTTTGGTAGTATAGGTATCAAACGGCATGGTAAAGCTATCTCTCTCAATCATTCACCTTGCGTCTGCTGTGTGCAATCACAGCAGTGGTAGAAGATAAAGAGCAACTTTTATTCCATATTCTGCGTCAATACAATAAATTAACATTGTATTGCTGTAAGAAATAAGCGATTGAAATATAAGGAAGTAGAGCAGAGCGATTGCCATATAGATGTTAGTTAAATGTTTTAAGCTTTTGACATAGTTTCACTCAGTATAAAAAATGGTGCAAATCGCCCCAATTTGCATCACAAGTTCCTTATC
>JBEVCF010000109.1:14524-22409 GCA_040514355.1 Glaciecola sp. | reverse complement strand
GGGAAATGACAGTCAAAGAACCAAAGATTAGGTGTGATATCTAACTCAGCTTGAATTTCTCCTTTATCAAACTCGCCGCCCGTTTCGGTAATGTTTAGGATCCGATCCATCATCAACATATTAGGAGCAGGTAATTGACTATTTCCAGGACCAAATAACTCGCCTTGGCTGCAAGCTAAAAGCTCTTCTCTGGTATAACTTTTTTGATCTAATGTCATGCTTTCTTTCCAAATAAAATTTGGGTGTTAATTTAGCGAACACTTGTAAGCTAAACAAGTCTGAACAGTGATTTTTAACAATTTATTTTCGAAATTTGCTGGTTAAAGCAGTATTATGTGACGTAACTAATCTCAGGAACGACTTATGCGTAATAAAACACTCCAAGCTAACGCTGAAAAACAGAAACGGTTTCGCGATAAACAAAAAGCATTAGGGCGTAAAATGGTGAGGGGGTATGTGTCACCACAAGGTTTAAGATGTTATGAAGAACTTAGCCAAAAAACCGGCTGGAGTGACAGTGAAATTCTCTCTAATGCGTTACGCATAACTTACGCAGCGTACAAAAAGGGACAAATAAGAATGCTCAATCAATATTTGGAAGACAACCAACTTTAGTAAGAACCACCATTATAATATTGCAATTAAACCACATGCTTGCGCAATATCCTGCGTGCATCTTGCTTCACTTTAGTTCTCTCTTTGAAGCCCCAAGCGCGGTCTCTAGCCGCGACTGCACTTGTTTCTAAATCGATAATGGGTTCAGGATAGGCAAGCTGCTCATCGAGTACAAATAACAACTTTTCCATAGGTGAAACTAACCATGGAGTATGAATTTTGTCATCTGGAAGGTGTGCTAATTCTGGGATCCATTTGCGGATAAATACCCCTTGCGCATCTTTCTCTTGTGATTGTTTAACCGGGTTGTACAAACGAATTGTGTGCGTACCGGTCACTCCAGCCTGCATTTGGAATTGAGGGTAATGAATCCCAGGCTCAAAATCTAAAAACTGTCGCGCTAAGTGCTGCACCCCTAAACGCCAATCAATATTGAAGTGGTGGGTAAGCACACTGACCAACATAGCGCGCATTCGAAAGTTGATGTACCCCGTCGCAATAACGGCACGCATATTTGCATCCACAATTGGAATACCGGTGGTTCCCGTGCACCATGCATTCAAGCGTGTATGAATACATTCAGGATCAGTTTCATAAGGATAATCCAGGTACCCTTTATTGATACAAGCAAACTGCATAGAACATTCACTTTCGAATTTTTGTATAAAATGACAATGCCAGTGTAAACGCGAAGCGAATGCTGAGAGGGGCCTATGCCATGATTTCGGTTTGTGCTCTAACATAGACATCAATTTTTTGTACGCTTGACGAATACTGATGTTTCCCCAAGCTAGATACGGTGACAGGCGTGAGCAACTTTCGCGAGCATTAGCAGGCTGTGAAATATGTTTTTGATAATTCAGTCCGCGTTGAACAAAAAAATGCTGGTAAGTATGCCAAGCACGCATTTCGCCGCCAACTTGCATCAATGGGTGCGGCGTGGTGACTGTCTCTGGTGGTTGCCAAGGCATTTGCGGTAAGGGCCCATCTTTAAACAATGGGATCAGTGCCAGAGTGGGATCCGCATTTGGGGCACTCATAACTGTGTGCCAATGTCGTTGCCAATCCTTGCGATGTGAGAGGCCTCTCGTCACTACTGAATACGGCGATTCAATCCACTCAATGCCCTGTTGCAAAAACCATTTGCGCAATACGCGATCGCGCTGAAATGTTATATCTAAGCCTATCTCCTCATGAGAAAAAACCCGGTGAATGTGATAAATATGCTGTAATGCAGCGAATACAGACTGTGTCTCGCCATGCAATACCCGAACACTCGTGGCATAAGGCTTGAGTTGCTCATTTAAATCACACAAGGATTGATGAATAAAACGCCAATGTCGCTCGTCATAATGCGGGTCACTTTCTAACGAGGGTTCGACGATATACAGTAACAGTACAGGTCGAGGGTTGTGCTCAACCTGTTTCAGCGGTGCGTGGTCACGCAACCGCAAATCTCGTTTGAACCAAATAACATCAATCGCTTGTCGTGTCATCACTTATGTCCATGCACGAATAAAGGTCTGCTGTGGATCATAGATTTCAGTTTGTTTTTGTAAATTAAACTGGCGGTGTCCTCTTGGATCACAGCCAACACCAGCTAAGTATTGCCAGTTACCGTAATTACTTGCGGGATCGTAATCAATAAGCATGGATTCAAAGTAGGCAGCACCATAGCGCCAATCCTGTCCTAACTCATGCACATAGCAACTCGCGACTAACTGACGGCCTCGATTTGACATGAAACCAGTCTCCCTGAGTTGGTTCATACAGGCATTGATAATAGGATAGGGCGTTGTACCATTGACCCATTGTTGATGGATTTTGGCAATGTGCTTGGTGTAGGGTGGCTGCTGTTGAACACCAGCAAAGGTAAAGAGCTCGTAGCCAGCAGACAAAGCATGCCATTGAAAGAATTCTCGCCATAACAACTCAAAAAAGAGCCAATACGTTGAATCATTGGCGACAACCTTTTGTTCAAAGTCTTCAATTTTAGCCAATACTTGACGAGGTGAGACACAGCCTGTCGCCAACCACGCTGATAATTTGCTCGAAAAATCCCAACCATCAAGACCGTTTCGAGTTTCTTTATAAGTACTCAGTGCATTAGATGAAAAGCTGTAATACTCTAATTGTGCTTGTGCGACTGATTCGCCACCACGAAGCTTCTGGCCATTCTCATCGTTGCTCAGTGCAGGTGGATGAGGTAATAACGCATCAAACTTTGCTTGTTGTGCACGGATAATATCAACGTCACTTGCCACTGTCTCAGGTAAGAATGCTGGTGCAGAAATAGGCTTTTTAGGCGTGGCTAATTTTTCCACTTTTTTTCTAAATTGGGTAAACACACCGGGCAACTCGGCAATGCTCATTGGCAAGTCCATTTGATTATATAAGGTGGCTGCATTAGCCGTACTGAATTTTATCTCAGGATGCTGTTTCTGTATGGTTTGCCAAGCTTGTCTTTCGTGGTATCCCGTGTGGTCATGTTTACCAACGTGCGTGATAGACAATGCGCTAATCAAAGATGATATTGTCTCTACCGGTTCACCGTACGCAACGATTAATTCTACGCCTTTTGCTGCAAGGTTTGCTTTTAATTCAGCTAATGCTTCTCGGATGAAGCGATAACGATGAGGTCCCATCGGTACATGAGCATAACGTGGTTGCTCTAAATCACTTTGTGCAAAACAATATACTGCGACTAAATGTTCAACTGAGCGTGCCAATTGTGTCAATGCTGGATTATCAGATAGGCGTAAATCATGTTGAAACCAATATAAACCTTTTTTCATATTATTCTCATGTGAGCAAATGTTGTTTCTAATACGATAGATCTTCGTTCTAGTTCAAAAATCTCTGTGTTTAGAAGTGAACTAAATAAGGTACCGCTCGTAATCAAAACTAAAGTAAATATTGGGTGCTTATGTCAAATCTTGTCTCAATCGTATGGTTTCGTAATGATCTACGTTTAACACACAACCCGGCCTTACTTGCAGGCACTAAAGCTGGTTCAGTTCTGCCTATTTTCATTCTTGACGACACTGTGCCAGAGCATTATGAAATCGGTGGCGCATCACGCTATTGGTTGCATCGCTCGTTACATGCTTTAAATAAATCGCTTGGTGGTCATTTACAAGTCTTCAAAGGCCAACCCTTGGATATTTTGCGATCCTTATGCGAGCAAATAGGTGACGCTCAAGTATTGTGGAATCGCGGTTATGAGCCATGGCAAATAGCTCGGGACGTCAAAATTAAACAGAGCTTAAAGGATACGAATATTCCGACCCAGAGTTTTAATAGTCATTTGCTCTGGGAGCCAATGTCTGTTCTCAAGAAAGACGGCACACCTTATAAAGTATTTACGCCATATTATCGCAAAGGGTGTTTGCAACAACCTCAGCCAGAATACCCAATTGCAGCACCGGAACACATCACCTATTATTCAACGGTACACAGCAACAGGTGCATTGACGATCTCGCCCTTGCGCCCACTATTAACTGGCACGAGACGATGGACAAAATGTGGCAACCGGGCGAAATGGGGGCCAAACAAGCATTAGCCGAGTTTATTCGAAATGCGGCCTCGGCGTATCAAGATCAACGCAACTTACCAGCGGTGCAGGGGACTTCAAGGCTATCACCCCATCTGCACTTTGGTGAAATTTCACCACACCAAGTGTGGTATGCAATTTTGGATGCATTTGCTGGTGATATTGACAACCCTCACTGTGACACTTATTTATCAGAACTTGGATGGCGTGAGTTCAGTCATTACCTCTTGTTTCATTTCCCACACATGACACATGATAACTTTAATTCTAAGTTTGACGTGTTTGCATGGGAGCACAACGCGGCATTTCTCCAAGCTTGGCAAACTGGACAAACGGGTGTGCCCATTGTTGATGCTGGCATGCGCGAGCTTTACCAAACTGGATACATGCACAACCGCGTGCGTATGATAGTGGGGTCTTTTTTAGTGAAAAACTTATTGATTGACTGGCGACATGGAGAGCGCTGGTTCTGGGATACGTTGTTAGATGCCGATCTTGCGGCTAACACGGCCAGTTGGCAGTGGGTCGCTGGCACTGGCGCAGATGCTGCGCCTTATTTCCGTATCTTTAATCCTATCCTACAAGGTGAAAAATTCGATAAGCAGGGGGAATACGTCAAACGCTATTGCCCGGAATTACGTCTACTACCGCCTAAATACATTCATCAACCGTGGGCAGCACCAGCTAATATCCTTGAAGCTTGCAAAATCAAACTAGGTATCGACTACCCTAAACCTATCGTTGATTTAAAACAGTCTCGTGATAAAGCGTTAGCTGCGTTTGCCAAATTAAAAGAGGCATCTTAAGTGGGTGCGTTACGGCTGGTATTAGCCGACCAACTTACCCCTAGTATCGCTGCTTTACAGGGCATAGACGTTGATAATGATGTGATATTACTTGCTGAAGTGCGTGCCGAGGCAAGTTATGTCAAACACCATAAAAAGAAAATCATTTTTTTGTTTTCTGCCATGCGTCACTTCGCTCAAAACTTAACCGAGCAGGGATACAAGGTCCACTACACGCGTTATACAGATGACGATAATCAAGGCTCTTTGGGGGCTGAGGTTGCGCTGCGTAAGCAACAATATGACCTTGACGAAGTTATTTGCACTTTTCCAGGTGAATACCGCGTCTTACAAGATATTCATTCGTGGTCTGAATCACTGAATTGTCCGGTGACCATTCGCGACGACGATCGCTTTATTGCGCATATTGATGACTTTGCAAAATGGGCTAAGGGTAAAAAACAACTGCGCATGGAATTTTTCTACCGTGAAATGCGTAAAAAATTGCAATGCTTAATGCATGATGGTGAGCCTGAGGGAGGGAAGTGGAATTATGATGCCGATAATCGTAAAGCACTGCCCAAAACCATCACCGTACCTGAACCCACAACGTTCACGCCTAATGCTATTACACAAGAAGTGATTGCGTTAGTTGAAACGACCTTTGCGGAACACTTTGGTGCCAGTGAAGACTTTCACTATGCCGTTACACGTGAACAAGCTTTACAAGTACTGGAGATATTTATTGCCGAGCGTCTGGCACAATTTGGCGATTTTCAAGACGCGATGGCTGAAGGAGAGCCATGGCTGTTTCATTCCCATATAGGCTTATATCTCAACGCCGGTTTGTTAACACCATTGGAAGTCGTGCAAAAAGTCGAGCAGGTTTACTATGCAGGTGTTGCACCACTAAACGCAGTGGAGGGCTTTATCCGCCAAGTAATTGGATGGCGTGAATACGTGCGAGGCTTGTACTGGTTTAAAATGCCCGGATATGATGTAGAAAATTTCCTAAATGCACAACGCGATTTACCTGAATTTTTCTGGACGGCTGATACAAAAATGAATTGCCTGAAGCAGGCGATTCAAGAAACCCATGCCAATGCTTATGCGCATCACATCCAGCGCCTGATGGTGTTAGGTAACTTTGCTTTGATAAGTGGACTCGACCCAAAGCAAGTTAACGAGTGGTATCTTATTGTGTATGCCGACGCTTATGAATGGGTAGAGCTCCCGAATGTGTCGGGGATGGTGTTATTTGCCGATGGGGGTGTTTTGGCGAGCAAACCTTATGCCGCAAGTGGCGCGTATATCAACAAGATGTCGAATTACTGCAAGCAATGTGCGTACTCAGTCAAAGAAAAAACAGGGGAGCAAGCCTGTCCTTTTAATTATCTATACTGGCACTTTTTGCATCGCAACCAAGATACGTTGAAGGGGAATCATCGCATGGGGATGATTTATAATACTATGAACAAGATGGATAGTGACAAACTAAGCACCATATTAACGGATGGTGATAACTTTTTACGGAAATTAGCACAACATGAAAAAGTCTGATCTCCCTCAAAAAATTTGTTTAGTATGCGAACGCCCGTTCACATGGCGCAAAAAATGGGAACGCGATTGGGAAAATGTGAAGTATTGTTCCAAACGCTGTATGGGGAACAGAAAAAAAGCGTTACAAACATAAGCACTGTGCTATATGTTTTGGTTTAGGTTGTATCTAAAGCACTATCTCGCGCTTGCTTTGCCAAACCCAAGCGAGCGCGGGCCAAGTCTACAAACACCGATATTTCTGATAATGCTTTTGGTATGTGTGTCACACTGGCGATAGAAACCGATATGTAGGGGGAAATAGGGGAGATATCGTGTTTGACTAATGCCATGGCAACCATTTGATTGATGCGTTTCATTTTCAATTGTGCGCCTTTCTCTGAACAAGCAGGCAAAAGCACATAAAAATCATCTCGGCGTGACAAGACACTGACATCATCTTGTCGAAATACGACGGATTGTAAGATCACAGTTAAAACCTGTAGAACATAAATAGCATGTTCTTTTCCATGACACCGTTCCAACAGTGCAAAATAATCAATATTGAGTACCAATAAGCTAATGGGTTTTTGGGCCCTCATACACTCCATCCAACACTTAGACAGATGCTGTAAAAAGAACGACATATTTTGTCGCTGTGTCGCATCATCAAATACCATATTATGCATACAGTAACGCGCGGTTTTTCGGTCAGACAGCAGGGCGTTCACACGCAACTCAATGTGTTTGATGGCAATGGGTTTAAGCACAATATCCAAGGTAAAGTAGGGCAGTTGTTTGATATATTGATTGAGGTGTTCTTGGTGGGTTGCAACAAACAAAGGGGGATATTGCTCTGGCAAGATGTTTTTATATAACTCGTGTAAATCAATGGTTTTTTGTCTAATTGGTAACAAATCAATGATCACTAGTTCATAGGGTTTGTGATAAGCATTTATGCCGCTGTTGGTGCGCTGTTCTATGTGTTGTTTGGCAATGGCTAAGTTTGTGCATAAATCGACGTCAAAATATTTGAGTAACGTTGAGCGTTTCACTTTAGCTTGAATAGGATCGTTATCAATTAAGAGTAAATGCGATTTCATTCTTGGTTGACGATGATAGTCACAATTGATTTAAGTGTAGAACAGCACGTCGTGGTTGCCAGCTAATTTGTCTTTTTTTGTCTAATACTTGAAGTGCGTATCTTTATCAGTCATACTGTATAAAAAAACAGATAGTGTTATGTATGCTCGAAAATTACAGCTTCGTCCAAAAACAACGTCTTGAATATATCGATTTTCAACTCTTTTTCACCGGTATGCTATCGCGGCAAGCCATAGTCAATAAGTTTGCTTTGGGTCTAGCTGCTGCGTCTCGAGATATCGCGCTGTATAA
>JBEVCF010000109.1:8164-14514 GCA_040514355.1 Glaciecola sp. | reverse complement strand
GTATAAAACACAACGACCAGATAATTTATATTATGATAACGCTGAAAAAATCTATTATGCCAGTAAGTCGTTTATGCCTTTGTTCGAACATGATCCCCAACAGAGCCTGTTCAAACTGACGCATGGGATCAGTATCGGTCTGAGTGCGTACCAAGATACACAATTTCCTGTCACTGCGCCCAGTGCGCTGAATGTACCCAATATTGCATGGGTGGCCAAACTCACGCAAGCCATCGTGCAAGGCAAAGCAGTAAAAATGATTTATACCTCATTGAGCAGTGGTTCAACCGCACGAGAATTTGTGCCACATAATATTGTCGACAATGGTTTGCGCTGGCATGTGCGTGGCTATGATTGCAAAAGTGAAAGTTTTCGCGATTTTGTAATTACACGCATCGCCAATGTCGTTTTATTAAACCGAGCGCTAGAAGATTCCGAAACGCTGCTCAGTGACCAACAATGGTTACGACTCATGCCATTACAATTAGTACCGCATCCACATAACGTACAATATCCAACCGCCATTGAAATGGACTTTGCCATGGACAATGGTGTATTGGAAGTTTCAGTGCGCGCAGCGATGGCAGGTTATCTGTTGCGCAGATGGAACGTTGACTGCACCGAAGAGGCCGATTTGCGCGGTGCAGAATATCAATTATATTTGCGTAACCGACAAACTTTGTACGGTGCAGAGAATCTTATGTTGGCGCCAGGCTATGAGGAGTAAGTTACAGTGCTGTGCTTTATAACACCCACATATAATTATTCGCATAATGTATATTATGTTAAATTAAGAATATAACAAGATTAGATGTTTGCGAGCAAAACACCCTATGCCTGTATTTAAATCAGTCCCTGGTGCTCTGGCATCAAATTCTCAACCAGTTGGTCAAGGTTCTCACTCACATCGTCTGGATCTTCAAATAACGCAACATGAAACATCGCATCGCCTTCTTGTACCAACGGGATGTTTTGCTTGCCGATGATGATCCCTGAGCGTGGTGCTATGACATCAAATTTATAATCCCCAGTGGGACTACACACCTGCGCGAGCACGTCGCCTTTTTGGACTTGATCACCGAGTTGTTTTAAATCGCGTACCACGCCACTTTCAGGTGCGCGCAACCATGAGCTCGTATTGGCAATTAAGGTATCAATTTTGTTTTTGCGTTTTCTGCGCTTGGGGATCATGCCCAAACTCGCCAATACGTTCTGGATCCCCGTGATCCCAGCTCTTATTGACAACTCATCAAAGCGCAAGGCCTCGCCTGCTTCATACAACAATATCTTGGTGCCTGATTCAGACGCCGCCTGGCGCAAAGAACCGTCCCTTAAGTTGGCATTGAGCAATACCGGCACGCCAAACGCTTCAGCAAGCTGTAAGGTTTCCTCATCGCGCAGATTGGCTCTGACTTGGGGTAAATTACTGCGATGGATGGCACCGGTGTGTAAATCAATCCCGTAATCGCACTTACTGACAATTTCGGTCAAAAATAAATGCGCTAAACGAGCAGTTAACGAACCTTTGCTCGAGCCAGGAAAACTGCGGTTCAAATCGCGTCGATCTGGCATGTAGCGGCTTTGCGTAAGCAGACCATATACGTTGACCATCGGTACCGCAATCAACGTACCACGGATCAAACGAAAACTCTCTGACTCTAACAATCGTCGAATAATTTCGATGCCATTAAGCTCATCACCATGAATAGCCGCGCTAATAAAAAAGGTAGGGCCACTGCGTTTGGCGCGAATAACTTCAACCGGAATAGACATTTCGGTATCGGTATACAAACGCGCAGACGTTAACTGTAATTGCGTGCGCGTACCAGGTTGAATGTCGGTGTTACCGATGACGATTTTAGGCAGTGTTGACATATCTCCACCCTACTCCAGGCTATGTTGCGGCTAACATAGCACCTTTTTTGTTTGGCGCAACATATATCACTACAAGATGCTGATAAATATTAGAAAACCACCCATTTTTGGTAAAAAGATGGCTCGTTCAGTTTTTTTTTGCTTTACAAGGCGCAAAAGACGATTAATTATTTACTGATATAGCCAAAATTTTGGTTTGTATTTCGGTGCTTTTGGGATATAAAGACGCCCCTTAACGAACAGGTACAAAGGACTGCTATGAAAATTGCAATTTTATCCAGAAACGAAAATTTATATTCGACCATGCGTTTAAAAGAAGCGGCTATCGCCCGCGGGCATGAAGTCGATGTCATCGACACACTGCATTGCTATATGGATATTACGCGAAGCAAGCCTGCTGTTCGCTACAATGGACAACAACTCCCCCACTATGATGCGGTGATCCCGCGTATTGGTTCATCAATCACTTTTTATGGCACGGCGGTTGTACGTCAGTTTGAAATGATGGGAACATTTTGTGTCAATGAATCTGTAGCCATCAGTCGTTCACGTGATAAATTGCGTTCGTTACAACTATTATCCCGCAAAGATGTGGGACTGCCACGTACTGGCTTTGCCAGTAAACCCGATAAAGTCAAAGATTTAATCAAAAATGTTGGTGGCGCACCCTTAGTAATTAAACTGCTAGAAGGAACACAGGGGATCGGTGTCGTATTAGCTGACACCAATAAAGCAGCTGAGAGTATTATTGAAGCGTTTATGGGCCTTAAAGCTAACATTTTGGTACAGGAATATATCAAAGAAGCTGGTGGTGCGGATATTCGTTGCCTGGTCGTAGGCGGTAAAGTCATTGCAGCAATGAAGCGCCAAGCGGCGGAGGGTGAATTTCGCTCGAACCTACATCGTGGTGGCAGTGCTAAACTGGTTAGACTATCCAAAGAAGAACGTGCAACAGCTGTCAAAGCAGCGAAAGTCATGGGTTTAAATGTCGCTGGCGTCGATCTATTACAATCTAGTCACGGCCCTGTGGTCATGGAAGTCAACTCGTCACCAGGCCTTGAAGGCATCGAACATGCAACAGGCAAAGATGTGGCTGGCATGGTGATTGAATTTATTGAAAATAACGCCAAACCACACAAAACTCGTACCCGTGGTCAAGGCTAAATGAGTTATTACCAATGAAACAAAAGACATTAGTGGGCAGTGTTGAACGAATTGCCCTGCCCGATTTGGGCATTGAGAATTTGGATGTGCGCGTGGATACCGGTGCAAAGACATCCTCTTTGCACGCCACCAATATCAGCTTGGAAGGTACAGTGAATAAACCGCTGGTGAAATTTACCTTACTGGCTGATGATTATGGTTGGGACGTCGATCGCGTTTTACAACTGCCTGTAATTGGTACCAAAACGGTCATCTCGTCGAATGGTATGTCAGAACAACGCGTCATGATTGCCAGTGATTTGCATATTGGCTCACAACGCTGGTCCATTCATCTCACTTTAACCGACCGTGCGGATATGCGCTACAAAATGTTACTCGGTCGTCAGGCAATGAAACAGCGATTAATTGTTGATCCCAGCAAAAAATTCTTACAAGAACCGCCTCACTCATCCTAATACACGTCAGAGAGGCTTCGGGAACTCTTCCCGAAGTCACTCCGACAATTTTACCGTACTTTGGTAGTAAAAACCCTCTGTAAAGCCTATAAAATGGCTACCACTCTCGTTTTCGATATCGCCCTGATAGTGTCAAATCGGATATAAATACCCACACACAGCACTATATACATCGCTTATTTGAGAGGAACACATGAAATATTCGGCCATTAGCTTAGGATTATTAACGGCTTTCGGGGCTTATGCACAGGACAACGTACCAGCACAACCACGTGAGGTTGTTACGATAGAGGCGAACACGCCTTTAATGCAAACCACAGATAGCAAGCAATTAATCGGTAGCAAGCAAACCATCACGAGTGCTGATTTAGGTCTCACACCCACGCGCTCATTAGGCGAAGTGCTGCGCAATCAATTAGTCAGCGTCAATATCAACGACGTACAAAACAACCCTTTTCAACCCGATGTACAGTATCGCGGATTTACCGCTTCTCCCCTATTAGGCTTGCCACAAGGCTTATCGATTTATCTCAACGGTACGCGCTTTAACGAACCGTTTGGTGATACGGTGAATTGGGATTTGATCCCTTTAGAAGCGTTAGATAATGCCGTATTGTTTTCGACATCTAACCCTGTTTTTGGTCAAAACACGCTCGGTGGAGCCATTGGTTTAAATACCAAAACCGGCTTTACCTTCACTGGCACCCAAGTGGATGCGTCATTTGGTGAACACGGTCGACGTGAACTTTCGGTGCAAAGTGGTTTTAACAACGGGGATTGGGCGGGCTATGTACTTGCTGATACCTATGAAGAAGACGGATGGCGTGATTTCTCCCCATCTGAAGTCAGTCATGTGTTAGGGACATTGAGTAAAAAAATCGATGCCCATCAAATTGACTTTACTGTGATGCACGTTAACAGTGAATTATTAGGTAACGGTGCAATTCCCATTGATCTACAAGAATTTGCAGGTACGGGGGCGGTGTATACCCATCCAGATAAAACGAGTAATGCGTTAAATTTTACTTCACTGAATGGTCATTTTGTTTTGGGTGATAAGACGACTCTCCAAGCAAACGTATTCTTGCGCGATAACGAAACTGATTCGATCAACGGCGATGATAGCGATTTTGGCCCCTGTTATCTCGAAGTCGGTGTCATCACGCTATGTGAATTGGATGACGATGATGACGATGATGACGATATTCATGACGACGATGACGGTGACATCCCCTTTGCCGATGGCGATGAAATAGAAGCCGTAGAATTTATAGGACATGAGGGCTTGGGCTTGAGTGAAATCACCTCTGTCGACCCAGAAGAAATTGATGGCACGTATAATGTTGGTTCAGCCAAAAATACGAGTTTCGGCGGTAGCTTTCAAATCAACCATCAAGCAGTCTTAGGTGGTATTGAACATGCTATTACTTTTGGTGCCACGTATCAAAAAGCAGATATTCATTACGCGGCTGATAGCTATTTTGGCATTTTAGAAAATGATACGGCTGAGGACTCACGTACGGTCCAGCCTCTTAATTTACAAAATGCAGAAGCGCGGGTGCGCTTAGACGTGGATAGTACCCATTATTCTGTGTTTATTTCCGATGTGATCAACCTCAATGATGCATTAGCGCTTAATTTAGCTGCGCGTTTTAATAAAGATCACGTACTAATGGAAGATTTAATCGATGATGGTGAAGGCTCGCTCGATGGTGATCATCGCTTTACTCAATTCAATCCAGCAGTGGGTCTGCAATATGCGATTTCTGATACTCATACGCTCAACATTAGCTACGCTCAATCCTCTCGCGTACCGAGTCCAGCAGAATTGAGCTGCGCGGATGAGAATGATCCATGTCGCCTCCCTAATGGCTTTGTCGCTGATCCGCCTTTGGATCAAGTGGTTACGCGTACCTTCGAGGCGTCATATAATATATCAATGAATGACGTTAGCAGTAAAGTTACTGTCTACCACTCAATCAGTGAGGATGACATCATTTTCCAACAGGCTGGCAGTACTTCATCACGCGGTTATTTTGTCAATATTGATAAAACTCAGCGTCAAGGCGTAGAGTTAAGTGCAGCATGGTCAGCAAATGACTGGCGTTTATCTGGTAGTTATCATTACCTAGATGCGACCTTTGAAGCGCCTTTTGTTTCATTCAGTCCAATGAATCCGCTTGGTGCAAATCGACAGGTAACACCAGGAGATACCATCCCAGGTCAACCCCAGCACCAATTAAAAGTCCAAGGGCAGTATGATCTCAATGCGGATTGGTTAGTTGGCGGTGAGTTGATTACCGCATCAAGGCAATATTATCGCGGTGACGAAGCCAATGAAAACGCTCAAATTAGTGGCTATGGCATCATCAATGTCTACAGTGTCTATGAAATTAATGATGTACTGACAGTCTCGATGCGTATCGATAACCTATTGGACAAATCGTTCTATACCTTTGGCACGTACGGCGAAGCTGATGAAGTACTCGAAGATATCTATCCAGAGATTGATGATCCGGAGTTTGTCGGTCCTTCTCATCCGCGTATGATCAGTGTGGGTATGAGTTATCGTTTTTAAACGTTAGTAAGCAGCTTGATATCAAGGGGCAAGCCTCTGAGATATCAAGCTTTTATTCACAGCAAGGTAGGACGTGTTTTCCTACTAAAGATGGAGTTTTTTTTGATGACACTCAGGTATTATTCAAAAGATAAATGTTCGAAACATTTTGTGAGCGTTTCATGATACCTATAATAAAAAAAGTCCTGTCCTGTTCTATTCTTATTATAGGTATCGTTTCTTTTTCCTCTTTGGCCAAATCTGAATCTCATCCCACTGTAAAAGTTGGAGTATTGAAG
>JBEVCF010000109.1:3239-8154 GCA_040514355.1 Glaciecola sp. | reverse complement strand
CAAACGACTGGGTCTAGATGTACAATTTGGGTATCACTTAGACGTTGTACCTCTTGCCAGTAAAAACGCAGCAGCTGTCGCTTTACAAAGCCGTGCTGTCGATATCATCATGACCGATGCATTTTGGGTCGCGAAGCAACAAAGCCAACACAAAGACTATGTATTATTCCCTACCACTATTTTAAGCGGGGGTATCTACAGCAAACACCCTGAGATAAAAGATGTGGATACTTGGCTAAGGTATGCGCCAGAATTGGGCATTGCGGGTGGCAATGTCGATAAAAATTGGTTGTTAACTCAAGCCTATTTGCGTCATCAAAATATTGATATAAATCGTATTAAACCTACTTTCGCTGCGCCTCCGCTACTCAACCGCATGCTGTTAAAAGAGCAAATCAGCAGTGGCATCAATTTTTGGCATTATACCGCGCGATTAAAAGCAGCTGGATTTACGCCGGTCATTACCACTCAAGACATGTTAATGGCTTTGGGGATTGCCACAGACGTGCCCTTATTAGGTTGGGCCTTTGATGCACAATGGGCCGCAGCTCACCAGGCCAAAGTAACAGCTTTTATTCGAAGTTCCCAATCAGCCAAACACGTATTGCGCACCCAACCCGCTATATGGGATGCCTTAAGCCCCCTCACCAAAGCAGAAAACGATGCGGTTTTTTCAATGTTAGTGCAAGATTATCAAGCCACTCTGCTTCAGGCGTTTGATTCGTCTCATATTAAAAACTTTGACCGTTTGCTTGCTGTGTTTGCACCAGCGTTAGATCTTAAGCGTGTCAGCGCGACAGATGTCTTCTGGCAACCCAGTCAGTCAATCTGGCAAACCCCAGCTACACCACCTTAACCATGACCCAACAGGATACGTTTTTTCGTTTTTTATACGCTGTTGTTATCCTGTTGGTCTGGGAGTTTTCGGCGCAACTTTTTCACAGTCCAGATTTCCCAGCGTTGACTCACATACTGCAGTCGGTGCTACATTTCTACCATTCGGGGGAATTAATCCATAACATCGCCATCACCTTACAACGGGTGTTGATCAGTTTTATCTTAGCGATGGTGTTAGGTACTTTACTTGGCATGGTCATGGCAATTCGGCATCGCTTGAATATTTTAAGTGATATGTTGCTGGTGATTGCGTTAAATGTGCCTGCATTAGTGACGATTATTTTGGCATACATCTGGTTTGGCTTGATCGAAAGTGCCGCCTTGCTTGCCGTGGTATTCAACAAATTACCCACTGTCATTGTGTCAGTACGTGAAGGCGCTCGCGTGATTGACCCCAAACTCAACGATTTTGCTAAGGTCTATCGCCTGTCTACGTGGCGGTATTATCGCTATATCTACCTTCCCCAACTCTATCCTTATATTTTGCTTGCAGCCAGAAATGGGCTATCGCTCATATGGAAGATTGTCCTAGTCGTCGAATTATTAGGACGCAGTGATGGTGTTGGCTTTGCTTTGCATAGTTTATTTCAGTTTTTTGATATTGCTGGCATTTTGGCCTATACCTTGTGCTTTATATTGGTGGTGTATGTCATTGAACTGTTACTGTTTAAACCGTTTGAGCAGTACATACAACGAGGTCGGACGTCATGAGCTGGGAAATCAATGTCAAAACCTTTGCGTTTGAGGGACAAACTATTATTGAAGATTTTTATGCCCAACTAGAGCCAGGCGCAACCTTGGGACTAATTGGGCCTTCTGGTTGTGGTAAAAGCACCTTATTAAATTTGATTGCGGGTTTGCGTGAGTGTCATACTTGGTCTTGTACTATACCCACCGATAAATTGACCTATATCTTTCAAGAGCCGCGTTTGTTACCGTGGTTAACTGTTCAAGACAACATTTTATTGGTCGCCCCTCACGCTCAATCATTATGTATAGAATTGTTAGCAGAGCTAGGTCTCAGCCAATATCGTACTCACTACCCCAATACACTTTCTGGTGGGATGCAACGCCGAGTAGCCATTGCTCGTGCATTTATTACTCAGCCACAAATTCTATTGTTGGATGAACCATTTGTCTCATTGGATCAACCAACCGCCACAGCTTGTCGTGACTTATTAAAAACATTAATGGAGCGGTTTGCTACCTCTGCGATCTTCGTTACCCATGACCCATATGAGGCTGTCTCAATTTGTGACGATATTTTGTTCTTGAGCAGCGATCCAATGCGCATTATCCAGCATTTGAAAATTGCCCCAGGTAGCACTGCAGAAAACAATATGAATGTCTTCAAACAATTATTACAACTCCATCCTGGATTGTTAACGGGAAGCTTGCACACCATATAAAGCATGGCTTTTCTCATCCTTGAGTACTAGTCCCCTTGCCTACGACTAATTATGGCCAAAAATCCGTAATATTCCCCCTACTTTGTGCATCTCTTTAACATTATTGTTACTCACGTTAACAACAATAGGAATGCAAGAACATGAAACACACTGTACAAAAAACACTTATTGCTTCTGCTTTATCAATGGCAGCGTTTGGTAGCCAAGCAGCAGTTGAAATTTATAACAAAGACGGCATGACATTCAGTGCCGATGGTCTAGTCAACATCTTTTATGTTAATTCAAACGTTGAAGCAACAGACGCGGCAGGTAACACCAGCGATCGCGACCAATCACGTATTCGCATGGGTTTCTTACCGAATAACGTTGGCTTTAACTTTGGTAAGCAACTAGATGATGTCAAAGTCGAAGTCCGCTCTTCATTTTGGGTATCCATTAACGATACCGATCTAAACCGTGGTGCCAATGCACTAGGAACAAACAGTCTCATCGATGTGCGTCAGTTCTACGCAAAAATCTCAGGTGACTTCGGTTCTGTAACACTAGGTAAAGATTTTGGCTTGTTTAACCGTACCAACATCCTTGGTGATGAATTATTGTTAGGTTACGGACAAACATCTGACACCTTTGGTTTGGTCGATGGTGGCAACGTATCATTTGGTAATATCTCTACCGGTTATACCTACCCCTTCCCTAAATCGCAAATCACTTACCGCACGCCTGACATGGGCGGCTTAAGTCTTGCAGTAGGTATCATGGATCCAAACAAAGCTGGCGCAGGTTCATCTGAAGATACACCTCGTATTGAGTTTGAAGCGGTCTATTCTCAAGATATGTTCAAAGCATGGGTAAATGGTGTATCACAATCGAGTGAACTAGCCGATGGCACTGATACAGACCAATCTGGTTTTGGTTACGGTGTAAATGTGAAATTTAATGGTGTATCACTGACAGCTTCTGGCTATAGCTCTGAAGGTCTTGGACATGTTGCCGGTCTTGATCACGTAGTTGGTGCTGATACCAATGAATCTGATGGTTACTTACTTCAAGCATCTTATACCATGGGTGATAATCGTTTTGTTATTTCTTCTGGTGAAACAGAAAATGACGATCAAGCTAGCAAAACTACTCATGAAAACTTTGCGCTAGGTTACTTTCGTACGGTACGTCCTGGAGTCATTATGGTTGCAGAGTTCAACCGTACTGAATCTTCAAACAACGTCACGAGTGTTGCGGAAGACAACAGCACATTCTCCATTGGTACCGTGGTAACGTTCTAAGTTTATAACGACGTCCCCTAACGTTAACGCCTCTACTAAAGAGGCGTTTTTTTTTTACTTTTTTTCCTACCAAAGTAGGAGTCCAAAAACAGTTTTACTGTAAAAAAAATGCTAAATTATTGTTTGTGATATTTTTTTAGGTAGTACCATGTATCAGTTGTTAGTTGTTGATGACCATCCAATTTTTCGTCAAGCAATCGGAAATATTATTGATGAAAAGTTCCCTGGCTCGCTATTCGAGCAAGCAGAATCAATCGAGCAAGCTCAAAATGCATTACAAAAAAATCCAGATTATGACTTAGTGCTACTTGATTTAAATATGCCCAATACCTCAGGTCTGAATGGATTATTAAGTTTGCGTAACGACTATCCTGAAGTGCCAGTGGTGATCATCTCTGCTGAGAACGACAAGCAGCAAATATTACAAACCATCTCTTATGGTGCGGTTGGCTTTATTTCTAAATCATCCAGTGTGGAAGCTATTGCAGATTCATTAACGTCAATTTTCAATGGCAATGTGTGTTTGCCATCAGATATTATTCGCACCGCATCGGCGCAAAACAATACGCAACAAAAATCCAAAGACTTTGAAATCTTGCCTGAAAAAATGCAATTACTAACCCGCAAAGAATTAATCGTTTTAAAATATTTAACGCAAGGTGAGGCAAATAAGGCCATTGCGTATGAAATGAATATTTCGGAGACCACAGTCAAATCTCACGTATCGTCCATTTTGAAGAAGCTGGGGGCGACCAATCGAGTCAAGGTAGTAGTTGGCAGTGCGAATATTGATTTCGACCAATATTTAAAACGCTAGACCTCTCAAAAACATACATTATCGCTACAAACAACGTTTATGCTGGACAGACCTACAAATTTTGTAGCGCCATTTTTAACTTTAACGGTTTGAGTGGCTTATTGAGTACACGGATATTTTTGGACGCAGCCAATTCTTGTAATGCTTGACTAAAGTTTGCGGTGATCATGATCACTGGCAAAGTTGTAGCACGACAACTCGTGATTTTGTCACTCACTTCAATCCCTGTCACATTATTATCCAAATGGTAGTCCACCAATAACACATCACAAGGTGTGTGTTGAATGTCAACTTGGTCAGCTAAATCCTCGTAACTGGTCGCAGTAACAACCTCCATACCCCACTGGTTGAGTAAGGTAGCCATGCCTAAACAAATATTGTAGTCATTATCGACAACCCAGACATGCTTGCCAATTTGCTGATCAAGCGGTGAGTCCATCGTCATCACTGATTTGGTTGGGCTGACGTCAGTCATATAAGGAATATCGACCCAAAATACAGCCCCATTACCC
>JBEVCF010000109.1:0-3229 GCA_040514355.1 Glaciecola sp. | reverse complement strand
CATTACCCACTTCGGAGGCAACGCCTATTTCGACTTCGAGCACCTTTGCCATTTTATCCACAATCGCCAGGCCTAAGCCCAAGCTATGATGGACAGCTTTTTGCTGATCAAGCCGTTTAAACTCAACATAAATATCTTGTAAGTCAGATTCAGGGATCCCTTTGCCATCATCACTTACGGAAATACGCAAAATTTGCTCATCAAGCGTTTCACATTGCATAGTAATGTGTTTAGCGGCACTGTGTTTTATGGCATTAGACAGGTAATTTCGTAAGATCCTTGCCAGTAACATGCTATCAGTATTAATGGAGACATCGGTACTGTTAGATGAAAAGTGGATCCCCTGTGACGCGGCGATCGTAGCGTAATCTTTAGCGATATTGGTCAGTAAATTGTTTACTTCAAAGATTTGATTGTCCGGTTGTATAACACCTGCGTCTAGTTTAGAGATATCAATTAAGGTAACAATTAGATTTTCTAGATCATTTAACGAATTTTGAATCGAGTCTATGAGCAACGATTTTTGTTTAGCGGGAATATGAGAGTGAAAGGATGCCGCAAATAACTGTGCAGCGTTGAGAGGTTGCATTAAATCATGGGATACAGCCGCTAAAAATTTTGTTTTGGACTCATTTGCAGATTCCGCTTCTTGTTTAGCCAATGAGAGATTCACTTGCGCGAGTTTTCTAGAATTCACCTCCGCTTGTAGCTCCGCTGTTCTAATACTGATGCGTTCTTCCAAATCATCATAGGCTTGCTGTAACGCATTGGCCGATGTGATCCGTTCAGTAATATCGGTCACCATGACAAAAAAACCGTCAGTGGTTCCATCTGCAAGAATATTGGGCACATAGGTTTTAAGTAAATAAGCATCATCGCCAGAGGTAGTTGTTTCATGGCTTTCAAACGTCACCGTCTCACCATCTAAAGCTCGATTGACAAACTTTTCGATCATTTGATAGTTATTAAACAGTTGCGAATGTTGCAAGCTTTGACCTAAAAGCGTATCACCTGGGCGTTGATACCATGCTTGGTATTGTTTATTAATAAACGCAAAACGTTTATCTTTATCAATATACGAAATCATCGCGGGTACATTATCCGTAATGGTGCGTAGCCAGCGTTCATTTTCTTTTAGTGATTCAGCATATTGGTGGCGTTTAGTGATATCGTTATAGGTTTTGATCACTTGCCCATTTTCTAGGCGATGATGTCGAATTTCGATGACCGTCCCGTCAGACAAAATCTGGGTAAATACATCATTAACTGTCAGACGTGCAATTTGTAATTCCGTCTGGTCACACAAATATTGGACATTCAACGATGGATATTGCGTTAATGGTTGTAACTGACTGAGTTTTAAAAACTGTTTATTCCAAACTTGTACATCACCAAACGCATCCGTCAAAATCACACCTTGTTGCAGGTTATCAATCAAGCTTTGTAACAGTGCGTTTTTCTGGGCTATCGCTCGCTCATACCGCTCAGACTCTGCCTGCTTCAACGCGGTTATGTCTGTAAACAGTAGTACTGTTCCCGCCTCTGACGTACGCTTTTCTGTCAGTTGAAACCAGGTGTTATTTTTGAGGTGATAGATGGATTGATTGTTGGTACTTGGTGTGACGCTGCGTATCACACCGTGAGCTTTAGCCATTGATTTTAATTCATAGTAATTACTACCGATCGCAGAGGAAAAATTGTACTCCCGCCACAAGTTATGAAAACGCTGATTATGCAGTAATATATTGCCGTTGTTATCGAGTAACAAAAAGGCTTGGTCAATACTTTCAATGGCATCTGTAAAACGCTGCTTGAACAACGTTGCTTCAGCGTTAGCGTGTTTGAGCTGGATGTTGACCTTCTGTAAGTCCTTCAGCGCTAAATTTAGCTCGTTTGTTTTAAGTTTAACTTGCTGAGATAAATGGACGGAGTTTTCAAAAAAAGAATATGCAGCATTTTGGTTCCCTCCCCCTTCTTCTATGCGATAAATTAACGCTTCATTGATTTTACGCAAACTCTCATTTTGCGTTTTGTAATAAGCCAAAGCCTCTTGGTCATTCGCAAATTCAGGACGGTCCTTATGCATTAAAATGCTCCTGAGAGATATACACGCCAGTAAAAGTTTGATTTAAATGCACGCCATTCACGTGTTCGCCATACGCGTTAAATCCGATCATGTTGTACTGTCTATGCAGGGCTGCAATAGCTTGTCCCGTGCCTTTTGTCATTACCTCCAAGCGTCTTAAAAAACAATCACAGCCAAGCACAAACGATGGCTTGCCTAAATGCAGCTCATTCTCAGCCAACGCGTTCGCCAGAGGTTCGTTAATATCACGTAGACTGACCTCGTTAAGTACAATCCCCACATCAACCGCACAGTAAAACGATAAACTGTTAAAATCTTTATTGACGCGTTGGATCGAACGAATGTAGTACTCTCCACGCACTTTGACGGCTAACGGATGAATAGAAAACAGTTCTGGCTCTAAATCATCAACGCTTACATTCAAGGTGTCAGCATAGACCTCTGCAGCTGGATACCCATTGATTTCAAATACTTGACGGGTTTTAGGATCAGCATCAGTGACCACCAGTTTAGCCAGCGAGTGATCCACGTGATTGACTGAAAAAACAGAGAATTTTTGCGTTGTATTCACCAGTAATACAATGGCTGCCGCACTGCGAAATTCACCATCGTAATATATATAGGTGCTATCGAGGTCGATATCATCGCCAGCGCTGCCACCAAAATGTGGGATCCCTTTGGTGGCCATATCAAAGGTGATCAAGAACTCCTCTTCCAGTGCAGACAAACCATCGAGCAGAGAAATAATAAAGGATTGAGATTCAACCGGCGCTAGGGCTTTAGGTCGCATATCAGCCAGGAGTTGTTGCATGACATCTTGTGCTTCAATCAACGTAAACCCTTGCATGTTTTCTACATAACGACAGGACACTTGAAAATAATCGCGATGCAAACCTAAAGCTGTAATGGAATTGGTTTCGTATCCTTCTCCTGCAAATTCACCAGCAGTGGTACAACCAATACATAACACATCTGCAAATACGCGTTGCATTTCTTTGGCAAGGACTGATAGGTCATATTGTGACGAGCAGAAGAACAAAATGACATCGGTTTGCGCATCGTGCAGTTGAGTGTAAATATCCTGCACGGCAGCAAGTGTGTTTGATTGTTTAGAAATAGCTTGATATGAGATTTGCATATTAT
>JBEVCF010000108.1:0-6338 GCA_040514355.1 Glaciecola sp. | reverse complement strand
CCATCGGATCATGGGACAAAAAGATGGCATATTCATCTAAAAGATGTTCTCTCAACACGGTACTGTCGATTTCACAGTCATCGATAATGAGGATCTTGATACGGTGTTCATCTGTTTTGTAATCCCAGTGGCACGCCAGTTTATTGAGACCGGTACGCTCCAAAAATTGATAATTGACCGTGGAGGTTTTTTGCTTAACGAGATAAATACCGCGATGACTCTCTAACAATGGAAATGTATCATCTGTCTTGACAGGTTCGGCAGATAGGGGATCAAAGGCTTTGCCATTATCATATATTTCTAGCCAATATCCAGATGCGTCCGTCCCGAAACGCGACGAGATAAGAATATCATCTGCCGTGTTGTGTGCATGAATATTGGACACAATTTCACTCACAACCAGGTTAATATCACGTCTGGTAGCGGGAGATTTTACCGTGCTATTGATCACTCTATTGATGTACTCACGCAGTTTACGAGGTGCGTGAATACTTTTTTTCAAGTCGACTTCCAATAGCGTTTTCTTCACTACACATCCATTCCAAGTAATTTGTTTTGTTTAATCCAATCATGTATACGGGTTTTAATTCCCTTGAGAACGTTCGGCATGCGATTCACAACTCGGACTAATTCGTCTTGTAACTTGGGATAGTGCTTATCATTGAGTACGAGCCCGGTTAAATTGGCGTTGACCCGTTCTAGCTTGGATAAACTCTCTTGCAAGATCAATTCTGTTGTGACCCCTGTAATTGCCATCATAACGCAGGTATCTGCGGCGGCGGCGATGCGTTGGGCTGGAATATTGTGTTGGTTTCGCCGAGATAAGGGAGTGGTGTCAAAAATGACAAAGTCAAAGTCGGCCAACCATAACTCGATTTGCTTTTCCAACTCACCTGGACGCCTGAGTTGGACTAACTGCTTCTTGCTTTTAGGAAAGCACACCCCAGTAAAAACAAAACTTTGGTTCGCATCGGCAATTAACGATGGCGTGAGTTTATCCGAGGTATAATCAGGCAACCCAATACTGTTTTGGAAAAACGGGCGATGACTATTGAAATCGACCACCAGTACACTTTGCCCGGCTAACAAAATCCTTTTTGAAAGGGCCAACACCATGGATGTGACCCCCTCACCATCAATTGAACTGGTTATTGCGATGGAACGATAGTGATGGGAAAGGATCCGCGTGTAAACTGCATCGATTTCATTACTCAACGTAATATATGACACTAAATCACTCCCAACAAAGCCGCAATAGAGGCAAATTGGAAGACATCCGACAGGCCCTGTCTAAACTTACTAAATGCGCTTTGACTTTGGTAAGGTACATAAACCGTATCACCCGCACGTAATAACGGTAATTTGGTCATATCCGCCGTTTGGCTAAACTCTAACAAATTGAAGGTTTTGGCTTGGTCTTTACAACACGACACATTCACAATCGTGATTTTTTCGATGTAGGCGTCCCCTTTCGTGCCTGCGGCCTGCGCTAACAGATCAATGATCGTCATATTGTCATCAAACCGGTACCGTCCTGGCACGTTAACTGCGCCGAGCACTCGCACCGTGCTTTCCACACTCTCGTCAATCCATTGCTTTTGCTTCTCTGGTATGAAAATTGAGTCCCCTGTTTTCACTTTTGGTAAGAGGTTTTCATCGCCCGTTTCAAAGTATCGCAATAAGTTGAGGTGAGTGACTTTGGCAAAGGGTAAGTCGCGATGGGTAATGCGTACGTTGTGTAAATCCGCTTTATCCGTGGGGCCATCCGCGGCCGCGAGAATATCTAAAAAGTGCATCTCGTTATCGAATTTATAACGACCAGGCGCTCCGACTTGACCGAAAATATAAATCGATTTACTGGATGCTTGGCGCACCCATTGGGATTTGTTATCAGAGGGATCAACCGGCAGATCGTGGACCCTGACGGTCGCACCGGCATAAATGGGCGGTAATGTTTCTTCTTTACTGCCCGAGCGAATGAAGGTGTCTAAATTGAATACGGTGATGGTCGTTGTCCCATCTGGTAAAGGTGTTAGCACTTCAATCGTGGAAGTGTCAGCGCGTGATGTAGGACCGCCAGTATGAGCAAGTAGATCCATCAACGACATTTCATCTGACCATTCAAAACGCCCTGGACTGACAACTTCGCCAATCACTCTGACGGCCCGGTTTGGGGTTATTTTCAACCATGATTTTTCATTGATATCTGTTTTTTCAGGGATAAAAATCGCGTCACCATTTTCAATTTCGGGGGGAATAACATCACCCCTGCCTTCGGTAAATGCGGTTAAGTCAAATGGCACTACGTCACCACTTGCTTTTATCACTCGAATTTGACGCGATTCAGCATAACGAGTTGGTCCACCCGCATTGCCGAGAATATCCATGAAGGTAGCGTCCTCTTTGCCTTCGAACGCCCCTGGTTTCTTTACCTCACCCATGATATACACAACGTTTTTACCCGTTTTAATTTCTTCGACTCGGATAGGAACGAAAATGGTCGAGCCTGGCAGTATGGTAGGTAAAACACTATCATCCCCAGTCTCGAGATATCTCTTAAGGTTAAATAAGCGAGGTTCACCTTTGGCAATGACCCTAATTTGCTCTACCCCTGCGTACCGGGTGACACCACCTGCTCTCATTAACAGGTCGATAATCCCTTTGCCTTCGCGGTAAGAAAAACTGCCCGGACTGATGACTTCACCAAATACTTTGATAGCATCATCATCCCGAGCAGCATCACCGGAATCGGGTATTTTAGTTGGATCAAACTCCATCTCGATATTACCGATTATGGGGGAGGCCGGTACAAAAATTTCATCCAGAGATTGGAGTGTTGGTAATTGTGATTCGTCACCCGAGTCTAGGTATGCTTTGTAATCAAAGGTCTGGATGGCACCGCCCCGTTTAAGTTGTAACTTATTGAGCTGTGCCCCCGAGCGTAAACCACCCGCAGCTAGCAATGCACTTTGGATATTTGCCGTACTAGGGATAATGTACTCTCCGGGTTGAGAGACGTAACCATTCACCGCGACGATCATTTGTTTTTGTACAACAAAGACATCCAGGCTGGATAAATCTCTGAAAACGCGTTGTAAGCGTTCCTGCATAAAAGCTTTGAGTTCATTTTCCATTAGCCCAACAATGCGAACCCGCCCCACTTCAGGGACGAGAATATCGCCATCGCGATTGACTAAGAAAGGTTGTTCAAAAGCAGGTTCTCCAGGCAAATCAATTTTGATTTGATTACCTGCTTGAATGACGTAATGTGAATCGTGCTCGCTCGTGGTTGCATATAACAATGTACTACTAAACAAACACAAACCTATAAAAAGCACTCTGAGCACGATAAACATTTACGACTCCGGTTGTACTAACATAATCGAGACTCTGCGATTGGTTAAGTCAATGTGCGCCCCCTCTCCCAAGAACAAGGGCTCTGCCTCACCTTTGGTACTTGTTATCAATCGGTCCTGGCTAATCCCAAATGCCATAAGATAACGCGCGACTTGTTCTGCTCTAGCTTGACCTAGCTGAGTATTTACTTGCGACTCCCCGTGAACGTCTGTGTGACCAACAATGTGGAGTTTTATATCGTGATAATCTTTTAAGTAATGGGCTGCCATGGCCAAGCGTCCCATATACTTCAAGTTAATCTCCGCTGAATCCATGGCAAACTGATTATCTGCATTCAACCAGAACAATACCTCTTGCAGTGCCTGTTCATGGTCCTTTGAGGCGTCTTCTTCGGTCTGCGCTGGTGTTTCTGGGGCAGGTAGCTCCGCTAGCGGAGGGTGCGGTAAGGTCACCCATTCATGGTTTTGCACTTGCGTCTCTGGAGGAATACAGGTTTCCATTTTCAACACGTAATCTAACTGTCGCTCTAGACGATAAAGCAAATGGCGCAGTACGATCACATCATTAGTAGCGTCGAAGTGGAGATCCGCATAAATTTGACGCGCCACTCTTTTTTCTAACGTTTTTGCCTCAACCACGGTTGCAGGAAAACACCAGTTGGCGCCTTCAAGGATCAACACGGCAAGTTGTTGACGTAACAACTCAAACTCAAACTTTAAGCCGTGCTCTGGACCTAACGGTTCATCCGTATAAAAAGGTTCGATTAAGTCAATATGGTGCTCGGCAAAACCACCTTTGCCGAAACCAGGAAAATTTGCGCATCCTTGCAGCATCAAAATAGATGAACATGCAATGCCAAGAAACAATTTATTCATATGGGTCACGTCATTAAATAATATGTTGTTTGATATCTGCTTTGTGCACATCAATAACAGTATCAATTCTCAGTAAACTGATCAGCTCTAGAGGCTGTCCATTAACACCGGTCAGGAGCATTGAGACGTTGTGTTGGCGTAGTTGTTTAAATAAAAAAACAATCACACCAATGCCTGACGAATCGATGAATGTTACAAAGCTTAGATCAATTTCTACTTCTGAAAACTCCGGGGCTTTTGATAATCTGACAAACTCGTTACGCAGTTCTTGAGTTTGTTCTGCGTCCATTTCGCCCTCAAGTACGTAGGTAACTTTGTTATCATTGAGCAGTTTGTTGTATTCCATTCACATCCTTCCATTTTTTTTCTTTACACTCTTATCGACTTTATTGCCAATAAGTTTAGCTTTTTATCGGTAAGTAAATGGATGATTTGAACAGCGGGTTAAGGTTGGTACACCATGTCTATATGCATGATGCCATCTTCGTCATAAGGTTGACTGGAGGGAGTAAACCCCAAGGATTGATAGAAGGTTTGCAAATATACTTGCGCACCGATTTCTAAGGGTGCTGAAGCAGTAGGCACATGCTCGATGGCCACTCGCATCAAACGAGCTGCGAAGCCTTGTCTTCGGGCGGATGACGCTATACACACCCTACCGATACTGGGACCGGGGTAGCTCAAACCGGGAGGCACAATGCGGGCACACCCCACCAAATCGGAGCCTTGGTAAACCAAAACATGAGATGAATGAGGATCTTTGTTATCCAAATCCTGATAAATACACTGCTGCTCGACCACAAATACCTCGCTGCGCAAACGCAATACAGCATAAAGTTGCTGCACAGACAACTCAGCAAACGGCACAACATCGATGGTGATCTCAGAATTCATAAACCCCTCCTTAGGTAAGTATGTTGGAAACAGTTGAGGTTTACAACTTAACAACTCTATTTTTACCCCGCCGTGAATACTTCCTTGTAGGCTTCCTTACGGCATCCATGCCGTAAAGAGGTAAACATAGACTTGTTATGTTGTTTATCTTTGAGTGTTTCATCTAAATACATTTTCACGGCGGGATAAATATCTATATGTTATGGCGTCAAATCAACTGGCAGTGGCAAACGACATAAGCCATATGGATATTTATCTCTCCCCAGCAGGGAGGCTGGGGTGAAGCCTATAGGGACATATTCACGGCGGGATAAATATCTATATGTTATGGCGTCAAATGAACTGGCAGTGGCAAACGACATAAGCTATATGGATATTTATCTCTCCCCAGCAGGGAGGCTGGGGTGAAGCCTATAGGGACATATTCACGGCGGGATAAATATCTATATGTTATGTCGTTATATTACAATGCCAAATTCATTCCTCTATAGCGAGATGAATAGGGTTTTGGTATGCTTTGAACCTAATTATTTCCTTTGAGATTGGATAAATGTCGGAAACGGTTTACCCCGATTACAGTGTGCCAGAATACGAGACGCGCTCACGTGTGAGTGCTGCGGAATGGCAAGCTCGCGTGGATTTGGCGGCGTGTTATAAGTTGCTGGTTTTGCATGGCTGGGACGACTTGATTTATACGCATGTGTCGCTAAAAATCCCGGGTACGGAACACTTTTTAATCAATGCGTTTGGATTGACGTTTGCGGAAGTCACAGCGTCCAATTTGGTCAAAATCGATATTGATGGCAACATCATTGATAAGGACTGTCCATTTACGATTAACCCGGCTGGTTTTACGATTCATTCAGCCGTGCATGCAGCGCGGCATGATGCCCAATGTGTGATCCACATCCACCACAGCGATGCGATTGCTGTAGCATCCCAACAAGCGGGTTTGTTACCCCTTAGTCAATATGCGGCTTTTGCGCTGGCTTCGCTGAGCTACCACGGCTACGAAGGCTTGGCGGTAGATGCTGGAGAATGTCAGCGCTTACAGGACGATTTGGGGAAATCTAATTTTATGCTCTTACCCAATCACGGCGCCTTAACCGTTGGGGCAACCACCGGCGATGCGTTTATGCACATGTATGATTTGATCCGCGCCTGTGAAATTCAGCTCAAAATGCAGCAAAGTCAAGCGGAGCTGATTTACCT
>JBEVCF010000107.1:0-22487 GCA_040514355.1 Glaciecola sp. | reverse complement strand
GATTTATAGTAGTTTTTTTATCATCTTATTAGATAGAAAAGATTACATGATCAACAAATATAGACCCTATTAGTTATTTATTGTTATAAAAATGCTAATTCATACTGATATAATAGGGAAAAAAAATGAGAAGCGAACATGTTCCACTTATCAATATCTTCCCAGCCCGCCCCGGCACCTTATGCGCCGAGTGCCAAATTGAGTTTTCACAACAATACAGTAACAGTGCATATACCAGGCGCGGACCCGGTGCGTGCTTGTCAAAAAGCCGCGCGAGAGTTTGCTGGTTTTGTAGGACAAGCTATTGATTTCAGTGCCGATTGGGATGATCGCATGATCCGTATTTTTTTGGTGGCATTGGATAAGCACGAGCTAGATGTGACACATGCAGGAAAACCTTTATCGCACACCCTACAGCACGAATTAACTGCCATTGATTTTTGTCAGTGCTTAATCAATGCAACTCCTGAAGACATTTCTCCGGAAATATTAGCTACTCAAGTGGCTACATATTTAGAAGAGCTCGCGCCTGAAGCGGTGAGTGCCAAGCATATTATTGGTGAAGCTTTGGTTGAGTTTGGCTGGCAAGGTATTTATGAGGTAGGTCGTGGGAGTGAGCGCCCACCAGTCTTGTTAGAGCTTGACTACAACCCTAGTGGTGACGAAGCCAAGGCTGTGGATATTGCCTTAGTGGGCAAAGGGATCACGTTTGACAGCGGTGGCTATTCGATTAAATCCAGCGAAGGAATGTTGGATATGAAATGTGATATGGGCGGAGCAGCGACGGTTTCTGCGGCCTTAGCATTAGCGATTTTACAAGGTTCACAGCAACGCATTAAGTTGTATCTGTGCTGCGCTGAAAACCTCATTTCAGGTCATGCGTATAAATTAGGCGATATCATTACATATAAAAATGGCACCACGGTTGAAATTGTCAATACTGACGCTGAAGGTCGTTTAGTCTTGGCAGATGGCTTGATGGCAGCCAGTGAAGACCAACCGAAATTAATTATTGATGCCGCTACCCTAACGGGGGCTGCGGTCATGGCACTGGGTACAGATTATCATGCTATATTTACGCGTTACGATGACCTAGCTCAAGGACTCAGCACAGTAGGTGAGGCGCAGGCAGAGTATTTTTGGCGTCTGCCTTTGGCAGATTTTCACAGCGAAAATTGTCCGTCACCGTTTGCCGAAACCGCGAATTCTCGACCACAAAAAGGTGGCGGTGCTGGAGGAGCCTCTAATGCAGCAGGTTTCTTAGCACGCTTTGTGGATCCCAACATTCCATGGTTACACATTGACCTCAGTGGTGCTTATCATCGCACTGCCACGGCAACGAAACCAGCAGGTGCCTCGGGCATGGGTGTGGTGGCGCTCGCACAATTCATCAGCCAACAAGGTTAAATACGTGGATACCTTATCCGCGGCAATCATGTTGTTTTTGATTATGGATCCACTGGGCAATCTGCCGATTGTGATGTCTGTACTCAAGCCCTTTGAACCGAAACGACGGATTGTCATCTTAGTGCGAGAATTATTTTTCTCACTTGGGATATTGTTAGTATTTTTGTACTCAGGAGACAAGATCCTCGCCTTTTTAAACATCAAGCAAGAGACAGTGAGTATTGCCGGTGGTATTATCCTGTTTTTGATTGCACTGCGGATGATTTTCCCTTCACCAGGTGGAGTGATGCGATTGCCCGAAGGTGAAGAGCCTTTCTTGGTCCCGCTGGCTATTCCGATGATTGCTGGCCCCTCCTCCATGGCTGCGCTCATTTTATTATCAAACCAAGCACCGGGAAGAATAATCGATTGGACAATGGCATTAGGTGCAGCCTGGCTAGCATCTGCTATTATACTGTTATTCTCTAACCAGTTTTTCAAATTGCTTGGTGAAAAAGGTCTGTCAGCGATGGAGCGGTTGATGGGTATGATTCTGATTATGTTATCTATTCAGTTGTTTTTGGATGGCATTGCAACTTATTTGAAGTAAATGGCTAAAAAATTATCCACATTTCAACAATTACGCGAGCTAAAACCGTGGGCAGCCCAAGCTTTTTGCTTAGCTGTGCTAGCCCGAATGGTGCCACATTTTACCTTGTTTCAAGAGGCACAACAGCAAGCACCGAGTGAGCACGATGAGATCGTCGATCCTCACATCGCTGATCATGTTTTATCCCTATTGTGGTCACATTTGAGTGATCCTAAACAAAAATTCAATATTGGTGTGCAGTTAGAAAAGATTGAAGCGGCTACACCAGATTATCACTACGGCGATGGTTTTGGTGCATTGCCAGCGATGGATGCGTGTCTAGGGCTCGCCGCAGTCTTACGCTTGTTACAACAAGAACAATTGGATGCCGCCGTGGTTGTGGCAAAACTTGCTCAAGGTGGCGTGGAAGCGTACCTGTTAATGACCGAATTTGCGTCGCAACAAGCCACCTTAGAGACGCTGACTGACGAAGCCTATGACCAAGCGTTACGCGACTTAAACACAGCACTCAAAGCACACCCTTTAATGCAGTTTGAAGTCAGTTATCAGCAAGACCTGATCAGTGTGTTAGCGAGTGCTAATTCAGGTAAATTACCCGATCGCGTGGCATTTGTGAAACGCTTACAAGCTCTCGTAGCCGAAACGGAAATGACGACATTGGGGATCGAGCTTAGCCTTGATATGGGATAAGCGTGTAGAGTCCAAAGGTACACTGTCCGGCTTTTTGTTGCTTGAGCGCTTTGAGCTGGAATGCGGTTGAGCGTAAAGTACCAGTGGTAAGGGTCTGTTCATGCTCTATGTAGAGTAGCGTATGAGAATTGATAAGATTGTGTTGTAATAAATTTTCCAATGCTGGGATGACTAAGCCCTGACCAAAAGGGGGGTCGATAAACACAATGTCAAAGGGCTCAGCTTGTATATTAGACGTCAGCGCTAACGCACTTGCGTGAATTATGGTGCACTTTTCTCGGCACTTCAAAGTACTGGCATTGTCTTGTAAAAGTTTCGTTGCTTGTGCCTGTACTTCAACCATCGTGGCATGCTGTGCCCCACGAGACAGCGCTTCAAAGCCTAGGGCCCCGCTACCGGCAAACAGATCCAAGCAGCGCGCATTGTGTATATCAGATTGTAGCCAATTAAACAGGGTTTCTTTGGTGCGGTCTGTGGTGGGGCGCAATCCCTCTTGAGCCAGAACGGGTAGTTTTCGACCCCGATAGGTACCAGCAATAATTCTGATCTGTCCCAGTTTGGCTGGTTTTTTTTGTTGTTGTGACCGCATGATGCTAAATATTGTGTAAACAAAGTGCTATGATAGCAATCATTGTATAAAAACTCACTGATTATCACTAGGCGCAGTATTTCCTATGTTTAACTTTTTCAAGAAAAAGCCTGGCACACCGGCAGAGACAGAGACTGAAGATCCGCTCCAAAACGCTCCGGATCCACAAGCAGCAATTGATGCGGATAACGTCACTACTGAACCCGTCAAAAAAGGTATGTTAGCCTCCCTTGCGGCGCGCTTATCTCGCACCAAAGCTAACATTGGCAGCGGTTTTGTTAATCTCTTCAAGGGACGCAAAATCGATGATGAGTTGTATGAAGATCTCGAAACGCAGTTACTCGTTGCTGATGTCGGCATGCAAACAACTCAGAATATTATTACTCACCTTACCCAAACCGCTGACAAATCAACATTAAGGGAAGCGGATGCATTGTTTGATGAACTCAAAGCCTACATGGCGTCCTTACTTGACCAGGTTCAAGCACCACTCGATGTTGAACAAACGGATGGTCCTTTTGTGATTCTCATGGTGGGCGTTAATGGGGTCGGGAAAACGACCACGATTGGTAAAATGGCTAAGCAATTCCAAGCTCAAGGAAAAAAAGTCATGTTAGCTGCAGGCGATACTTTCCGTGCAGCGGCTGTTGAACAATTACAAGTGTGGGGTGAGCGCAATGACATTCCGGTGGTGGCACAACACACTGGCGCGGACAGTGCGTCTGTACTCTATGATGCTCTCGAATCAGCTCGAGCGAAACACATCGATGTGTTGATTGCTGATACAGCAGGACGTCTGCAAAACAAAGATCACCTAATGGCAGAATTAGAAAAAGTCGTACGAGTGATGAAAAAAGTCAATCCCGATGCCCCCCATGAAGTCATGCTGACACTCGATGCCGGTACGGGACAAAATGCGATTTCGCAAGCGAAGTTATTCAATGATGCGGTTGGGGTCACCGGTATCACCCTAAGTAAACTAGATGGCACAGCCAAAGGCGGCGTGATTTTTCCCATTGCTGAGCAATTTAACATTCCTATTCGTTACATTGGTGTCGGTGAGGGCATCGATGATTTACGTCCGTTTGATAGCAAAGAATTTATCGCTGCGCTATTCACGCATGAGACCAATGAGAGCTAACTTTTATTGCTTTGAGATAACAACCAGATGATCAAATTTGCCAACGTCAGTAAGACCTATCCCGGTGGTCAATTAGCACTGCAAAAAGTCGATTTTCACATCGAAAATGGCGAAATGGCTTTTTTGACAGGACATTCTGGCGCAGGTAAGTCCACTATCTTAAAGTTGATCAGCTTGATGGAGCGCCCTAGTGCAGGCAAAGTGTTCATCAATGGGCACGATTTAGGGGAATTATCCAGAAAAGATATTCCGTACATCCGTCGTGATATCGGCATGATCTTTCAATCTCATCAACTCCTGATGGATCGTACCGTATTTGATAACGTTGCCTTACCACTGATTATTGAGGGATATTCGCGCAAAGAGGTGACGAAACGTGTCCATGCTGCGTTGGACTTAGTGGGGTTGTTGAGTCGTGTACAAAATGCCCCACAAGACTTATCGGGTGGACAACAACAACGTGTCGGTATTGCTCGCGCTATCGTAAATCGCCCGCCCTTGTTATTGGCGGATGAACCTACTGGCAACCTAGATCCCAAATTATCCTTAGAGATTATGCGTTTGTTTGAAGCATTAAATGATTCTGGCATGAGTGTCTTTATCGCAACCCATGATTTGGGCCTGATAGCCCGTATGAAATATCGCAACTTAACCATCAAGGAAGGTCGCTTGATCAACGATGGTCTTCACGAAGACATGTTGTTGGATGAGACCAATACAAAATTGCCTGTGACGCGACAAAATGGGCCGAGGTACACCTAAATGAGTTTGTTGTTTGCAGGTCGTAAAACAGGCGTAACCGCGCGCAAAGTAAATGTCATAAAACGAATGTATATGACTGTGATTAATCATATCCGACAATTATTGGCGAGTTTGGGTGAGTTATGGCGCCAACCACTTGCGTCATTAATGACCATTACGGTTTTGGGCTTGTCTATCACTTTACCCAGTACGTTGTATATTTTGGTGAAAAATAGTGAACAAGTGACAGCGGGTTGGGAAGAGGCGGGCGAGATCTCCTTATTTCTCAAGCCCAGTACAACAGTTGCCCAAGCAGAGCAAGTCACCTTGGCGATAGGTCTATTTGATGAAGTCGACGCTGCGACGTTGATTCCGGCTGATGAGGCACTGAAAGATTTTGAACAACGCTCTGGTCTCACTAATTCGCTTTCTTATCTTGAGAATAATCCTTTGCCGCATGTGATAGTGGTGACGCCACTTGAAAACTTTATGAACCCCACTGCAGCACGTGGTTTGCTCAATAAATTGGAGCGTCAGACCCATGTGGATTTTGGTAAGTTGGATATCGAATGGCTGGAGCGCCTGTATGCAACGGTCGGTATTGCCCGAGATATAGTGTGGATTGTCGCAATATTGTTGTGTGTATCGGTGGTATTGATAATCGGTAATACCATCCGTTTGAATATTTTGAATCAACGCGAAGAAATTATCATTATGAAGCTGGTGGGAGCCACGGATAACTTTATTCGTTTCCCTTTTTTGTATACGGGGATGTGGTACGGTCTACTGGGTGGTATTTTAGCGTGGTTGTTAATTGCGTTTTTATTGTGGTGGTTGCAAAGTGGGATTAGCGAATTAGCTAATTTGTATGAAACATCCATTGTCTTAAAGGGATTAGATGGCACAGCATTGGCGTTGATTTTATTGTTATCGATTGGTTTGGGTTTAGTCGGTTCGGTGATTTCTGTCCAAAAACACATCAAAGAAATTGAACCAACCTAACTCAATTCAGGGTATATCCTTGAAAAAATAAAATTTAACACAATATTCACATGAACGTATTTCATTTATGCGAGTCTATGTTAAAGTACTTGATTGATAAATCCGATATTAGGTAAAATATTGGATGTGATATAGTTTTTTGACCACTTTTTCCGAGTTTCATAAGAGACTAATTTTGAAATAATTACGAGGTTTTTTGATGACACAGTCAATGCAAATGGCATTAAGTTTACCGCAGAGCGGTAGCATTGAAAGCTACGTACAATCTGTTTCAACCATTCCTATGCTCACTGCTGAGGAAGAAAAAGTATTAGCTGAGCGTCTATACCACGACGGAGATGTTGAAGCGGCACGTCAACTGGTCATGTCGCACTTGCGTTTTGTAGTACACGTCGCTAAATCTTATTCTGGTTATGGTTTACCACAAGCAGACTTGATCCAAGAGGGCAATATTGGGCTAATGAAAGCGGTTAAACGCTTTAATCCTGAAGTTGGGGTGCGTTTGGTTTCATTTGCGGTTCACTGGATCAAAGCAGAAATTCACGAGTTTGTGCTCAAAAACTGGCGTATCGTCAAAGTAGCGACGACCAAGGCACAACGCAAATTGTTTTTTAATCTGCGTAAATCAAAAACGCGTCTAGGCTGGTTCACGCATGACGAAGTCGAAAAAGTTGCTGAAGAATTAGGTGTTAGCACTAAAGAAGTGTTGCAAATGGAAGCGCGCATGGGCTCACAGGATGCTGCCTTTGATTTGAGTGCAGACGATAATGATGACAATCCGAATTTTGCGCCAGTTCAGTACTTAGAAGATAAATCTGAAAACGTCGAAGCGAAAGTTATCAACCAAGACTTTGACGATAATGCATCCAAGCGTTTGTATTCAGCGATCAAAACACTCGATGAGCGTAGTCAATATATTATCGAAACGCGGTGGTTGAATGATAATAAAATGACTTTACAAGATTTGGCTGCTAAATATAACGTTTCTGCTGAGCGTGTCCGTCAAATTGAAAAGAATGCGATGAAAAAAATCCAAGCCGCTATGGCCTAGTTTTTTCGCGTCTTACACAACCCAGTTTTGGTGCATATCAGAACTGGGTTTTTTTATACTCAGTGTAATCATAAGTTTAATCTGATCAGTTACGCTCGGGTAAAACCCAGTACACACCTTCAAATTTAGCGACAGGGCGGGTCTCATCTAAGATCTCAACGCTGAGTTTAACCTGCATTTTTTTACCTGAATGGAGTTGTTTGTATTCAGCTTGATAGTTTTCAATGTGCGATAGAGCACGGGGTTGAGCCGTGATGGGCTTATGATAATGAATATTACTATCGCCTAGCACAATATCACCGCTGAGACCTTGTTGTTTCAATTGCAGATAAATCATACCCCAACCCGTGAGTGTCGCCAAAGAGAAGATACTGCCAGCAAACATCGTCCCGTGCAGATTGATATTCTTGTTGAGTGATGCTCTGACTTCTAGAGTATTTCCGGTGTATTGATGTAACTGGATCCCCATTTGTTCAGAAATAGGGATAGTCGTTTCCCACGTATCCTGTAAAGCTTGACACCATTGTGGGTGAATCATCACAGCACTTGGCGCACAGAGGTGTTTGACCATTTGCAGGCGCTTGAGTTTAGTTAAATCACTCGGAGCGTCGGTTTCTACTTCGTATCCACAACTTTTAAAAAACGCCTCTGATGTTTCTAAACTATTGGTGATCGCGCGACTCGCCCCTAATTCAATCGCCACATTTTCCAATGCATTGAGAATGACTCGACCTAAACCCTTACCGTGTTGGTCAAAGCGCACTGCAATATGGCGGATTTGGACTTCTTCGCTAGAGTTGAAGTGAAGTCGCCCTGCTGCCACGATTTCATTGTGGGCATTGAGTAACATACGGTGCTCGCCTACGGAGTCATATTCATCTTTTTCCGAGCCCTCAGGATAAGAAAACGGCTCGCGTAGTACTTGCCAACGAAAATGGAAGTAGCGTGCTAACTGATCAGGCGTTTTTGGGGTAAGGATCTTGTACATATTGACCTTTAAACTTGAAGAGAGAAGGTTACAGGACCATCATTGGTCAACGAAACTTGCATGTCAGCGCCAAACTGACCAGTTTGGATAGCATGTTCTCCCAATCCACTGTGTTGTTGTAAATAGTCCACAAACGCATTGTATAAAGCCTCCCCTAAAGCAGGTGGCGCACCTTTGGAAAAACCTGGTCGATTGCCTTTTTGAGTATCTGCGACGAGGGTGAATTGGGACACGACAAGAATTTGACCGCCTTGTTGAACGATGGTTTCATTCATTTTGCCAGCGTCATCACTAAACATCCTAAATTTGAGTATTTTCTGCGCGAGTTTAGCCACGTGTGCTTGCGTATCATCGGCCTCTACCCCAAGCAAGACTAACATCCCCGCGCCAATTTGTCCGATGGTCTCGCCTGCGACATCCACGTGTGCTTGCGAGACGCGTTGTACTAATGCCAGCATGATATTACACCTTAAAGAATAATTTTTGCCATTGTATCAGTCGCTTGTTTAAGCGCCAATGCAATACCAGGCTCTGACGTACTGTGTCCTGCATTGGGCACAATGTTAAGCTGACTATTTGGCCAACTTTGTTGTAGGCTGTAGGAGGACTCAAGCTTACAGATCATGTCATAGCGACCATGCACAATCATCCCCGGGATGTCATGAATACGATCCAAATTAGCCAAGATATAATTTTCGGGAATAAAACAGCTATGCTTGATGTAATGACATTCTAACATAGCAAGGCTTGCCACTTGATGCAGATCATAATTATACAAAGGGTCACCGTAAGGATGTTGGATACGTGATATACGATCTTCCCAATTATACCAAGCACGTAATGCATTGGCTTTTGCGAACTTATTGTGTTGATTAAACAATGCAAAAAACGCATCGCAAATCGCCTTGGAAGAGTCTAAATAACCGATATCTTGGATGAACGCTTCATAGTGTTCTGGGTAAAGTTGCGCTGCACCGCCCTGGGGATGAATGTACCAATCAATATCGGCTTGGCGTGCTAAAAATACACCCCGCAAAATCATACCTAGCACGGTATCAGGCTGTGCTATTGCGGTTAATAAGGCCAATGTGGCACCCCAGCTTCCACCAAACAATACCCAGGCATTAATATTTAAGTGTTGGCGCAAGGTTTCAACGTCTGCAAGTAGATGATCAGTGGTATTGTGCTGCAGGCTAGCAAACGGTGTAGACCGACCACAGCCACGTTGTTCAAATGCAATAATACGATACACACTACAATCAAACATTTTGCTGTAATCTTTGGGTAAACCTGCTCCAGGGCCACCATGCATAAAGCAAACTGGGATCCCTGCTGGATTCCCTGTTTCTTCAACATAGATTTCGTGCCTATCGGACACCGGTAACATAAAATTATGGTACGGCGGAATGACTGGATATAGTTGCTGCATCTACTTGTTTTTATTTTATATATAGAATAGGTTATCTATTAAATACACAGGAATTACAACCATAACTTACAAAATAGGAAAAAAAAATGCCTCATCAAGGATCTGGCGGGAATGTGTTAGCCGCAATCTGTAGTTTTTTTATCCCCGGACTGGGACAATTAGTACAAGGAAGAATTGGCTGGGCTTTAATCTTTTTTGTCGTTGTTGCATCCTGTTATGCATTAGCGGCGTTGGTTATATTTTTCTTTTTATGGCCAGTTGGTGCCATTTTCCACTTGTGGTCGATCATCAATGCTGCGCGGTATACCCTTGATGGCGATTAATTTGCTGTAGGCTAGCGTACCAAAACAGTAAAACACGTCTATACTAACAAGGTCGTCAATTCTATAGAGATATTTATGTCGTACTTGAACCTATCTTTACCATCTGCAAACCAACCATGGCGTACCATAGGCTTAGTGCTGTGCGCCTTGTTTGTGCTCAGTGCCTGTCAGTCCACCTACTATTCTGCTTGGGAAAAACTCGGGGTTGAAAAACGCGATATTTTAGTCGACCGTGTTGAAAATGCACGAGATTCGCAGACCGAAGCGCAAGCCCAGTTTTCTTCCGCGCTCGAAGAGTTTCAGGTGCTGATTAATTATGACGGTGGAGAATTAGAAACGGTCTATGACACTCTGTCCGACCAATATGACGACGCCAAGGCCTCAGCAGAGGCGGTGAGTGACCGTATTGAGAGTGTTGAGCAAGTCGCAGCGGCCTTGTTTGCTGAATGGCAAGAAGAGCTCAATCTTTATACCAATGCCAATCTCAAACGCGATAGCGAACAAAAACTACGCGCCACTAAACGTCAATACAACAATATGATCAAAGCCATGCGTCGCGTCGAGAGTCGGATGCCACCGGTGTTGTCAGCGTTGCAAAACAATGTGCTCTATCTCAAACACAATCTCAATGCGAATGCGATCGGGGCCTTACAAGGTGAACTGCAGACCATTCGTCAAGACGTCACGCGTTTGGTAGACGAAATGAACGCTGCGATCAAACAATCCGATAATTTTATTCAGGCGATGCAAGGTTAGTAGCAGAGTTTGAGTGTTTGGATTGAGACCATGTTTCTTGAATGGAGCATGTAAATTCTGCTCCTAACAAGACGACTATCCAAGCAAGATACACCCATACAAATAGAATGGGAATGACCGCAAGCGCGCCATAAATCAATTCATAAGAGGGGAAATTTGCGACATACAGCGCAAAGCCTTTCTTAGTCAGTTCAAATAACAGCATCGCCAAAACCGCGCCAAGAATAGCATGTTTGAATTTTACCCGAGTATTGGGTACCAACATATACAAAATCAAAAACGCAATAATAGACAAAATACTGGGTACGAGTTTGAGCATGAGGGTACTAAAGCCAGGCGTATACGTATCAGCAAATGCAGCTAAACTCAGTAAGTAAGAACTCACTACAACACTAGAGCCCATCAGGATTGGACCGAGTGTAATGACCATCCAATAGACCGCAAACGTGAACATCATAGGGCGTTTTTCATCGATACGCCAAATCCGATTGAGTGTGGTATCGATATTTGAGATCAATAACAATGCGACAACCAGCAGTGATAAGATCCCAATCGCACCCATGCTCGAGGCATTGCCCACAAATTCGCTGACGTATTCTTGCACGACATTACCAGAGGTAGGGACAAAGTTGTTGAAGATAAAGTTTTCGACGGTAGCGCGGACTTTTTCGAAGGCCGGGAATGCCGACATAATGGTAAAAAACACCATGATAAAGGGCACCAAAGACAGCAAAGAGACATACGCTAAATGCCCTGCAGAGACCGTGATCTTATCATTGTGACAGCGCGCCAAGAAATATTTGCTCAAATGTAACAAGCGAGGCCAGGTGATCGCTTTTAGATGGTTGATTACTTCTGTCCTTGCTGTCGTCATTATGTACCTTAATAAACCCGAGTCACATCACTGTATCAGGTTTATTATAGATGACATTAGGAGCTCGCGCGAGCTCCCAGCATGTGACAAATGGCGTAGCTGAGTTCGCTGCGATTGAGCGTGTAAAAATGGAAGTGTTTCACTCCTTCACGTGCGAGTACTTTGACCTGATCCATCGCAATATTCGCGGCTAGCAAGTTACGCGTAGTTTGATCTGCATCATCCAAACCATCATACATTTTATGCAACCAGTTAGGCACGTGAACATTAGTAAAACCAGCAAATTTGACCAAGGTTTGATAGTTAGTGACCGGTAATATGCCCGGGACAATATCCAAGTCGATTCCCGCAGCTGCGGCTCGATCGCGAAAGCGAAGATAGTGCGAGGTATCAAAGAAAAACTGCGTAATGGCCTCGTTCGCCCCCGCTTCTGCTTTACGTTTTAAATTGAGTAAATCAAATTGGTCATTCGGTGCCTCGGGATGCTTTTCTGGATACGCTGCCACAGAGATATCAAAATCAGCAACATCTTTTAATAAGCTCACCAAGTCACTGGCATACATGTCGGGCTTGTCCATGCCCGCAGGTAAATCCCCACGCAGTGCCACGATACGGCGAATCCCCGTATCCCAATACTCTTGTGCGATTTGCTTGAGTTCATCACGGGTCGCATCAACACAGGTTAAGTGTGGTACCGCAGCGACACCGGTCTCTTGTTGTATACGTTTGACTACGTTGTGGGTTTTGTCTCTTTCACCAGAGTTGGCGCCATAGGTTACCGACATATAACTGGGTTTGAGCGGTGCAAGGCGGTTGACAGATTTCCATAGCATGTTTTCCATTTTTTCATTGCTAGGGGGGAAAAATTCAAACGAAACATTGATATCGCGTAACTCGGATAAAGTATGATTGAGTGAGTCAACACCCTGAGCGAGGGAAACCATGTATATGCTCCAATAAAACAAAACTGTGTACAATAGACGTTTAGACGTCTAAACTACTCAAATATTGAAATAGCGTCAAGTCAAAAAATCTGACTTAAGACCAAAACCCTATGCGATTTGAATATAAGACATAATAAGAAGGTGCATCCTAATGACTAAATGGAATGGTAAGTATATTCACCCTTACGCCGAGCATGGTAAAAAAAGCGAACAAGTCAAAAAAGTCACCGTATCGATTCCGATGAATGTCTTGCAAATATTAACGGATGAGCGGACACGTCGCCAAGTAAACAACTTGCGCCATGCCACCAATTCTGAATTGTTATGCGAGGCCTTTTTACATGCCTTTACTGGACAACCGTTACCCAACGATGATGATTTGCGTAAAGACAATCCAAATCGCGTGCCAGCTGAAGCTCGCAAGATCATGGAAGAGATGGGTTTAACACTTGAGTTAGCAGAGTCCCAAAAAGAAACCTAGCCACACTTACACATAGCAGCAGCTCTTTATCAAGCCATGTGGCGCAACAAAAAACGGTATAACATGTCAATTATTTGACCTTGTTGTACCGTTTTTTGTGTTAAGCGTGATTAAGCGCGGTCTGCCATGTAATCAGCTGGCAAAGCATCAATCTGCGCTACGCCAGAATCAATTGCGGCTTGACCAACTGCACTGGCAATACGAGCACACAAACGCGGATCCATCGGTTTGGGAATGATGTAATCACGACCGAACTCTAACACGTTGGTATCACTGGCAACTAATACTTCCTCTGGTACTGGTTCTTTTGAGATGGAGCGAATGGCTTCAACTGCCGCTACTTTCATTGCGTCGTTTATTGCTGTAGCACGGACATCCAACGCTCCACGGAAAATAAAGGGGAAACACAGTACATTGTTGACTTGGTTAGGGTAATCAGAACGGCCCGTCGCCATAATTAAATCATCACGCGTTGCCATCGCCAATTCTGGTTTAATTTCAGGGTCGGGGTTTGAACACGCAAATACGACCGGATTTGGCGCCATCATCGCTAAGGTTTCAGGTGGTAATACATCAGGCCCGGATACACCGACAAATACATCCGCACCATCCATAACATCTTCAAGCGTGCGCTTGTCCGTGTTGTTGGCAAACGCGAGTTTGTGTTTGGGGAGATTTTCACGACGCGTATGAATGACACCATTGCGATCCAGCATATAGATCTTTTCACGTTGCGCGCCACATTTGATGAGTAATTCCATACATGCTATCGCGGCTGCACCTGCCCCCATACAAACAATGGTGACATCAGCAATATCTTTGTCTTGCACTTCGAGCGCATTGAGCATACCTGCGGCGGTAACAATAGCTGTACCGTGTTGATCGTCATGGAAAATGGGAATAGAACAACGTTTTTGTAGCTCTTCTTCAATTTCGAAACACTCTGGTGCTTTGATATCTTCAAGGTTTATCCCACCAAAAGTGTCTGCAATATTCGCAACGGTGTTGATAAACTCTTCCGTAGTACGGTGGGTGACTTCAATATCAATCGAATCAAGACCAGCAAAACGTTTAAATAAGAGCGCTTTACCCTCCATAACCGGTTTCGATGCTAATGGCCCTAAGTTGCCTAAACCTAAGATAGCAGTCCCATTCGAAATAACAGCAACCATATTGCCTTTGGCAGTATATTTGTAAGCATTGTTAGGATCGTCTGCGATTTCTCGTACTGGTTCTGCTACACCTGGACTGTAGGCTAAAGCTAAGTCTTTGACCGATTCAGCTGGGGTGGTCAATTCTACACTAATTTTTCCTGGCTTAGGAAAGGCGTGGTAGTCAAGCGCCTGTTGACGAAAATCAGACATGGTTGTGATACATCCTTTGAGTAGGGTTGGGTGTCCTGTTGCGATGTCGATTTATTGTTATTATTGTAATGAATGACTCTAACACAGATTTTGAGTATTGGGGTATTAGATTTTAGTAATATAAAGCAGAATGATGAAGGGTATAAAAAAAGCGTCCAGTTGGACGCTTTTTTGTAGAAATAAAGGGCTTATTTCTTACTGAGTGCACCGAAACGCTTGTTGAAGCGATCAACACGGCCACCAGTATCAACATTACGTTGTTTACCAGTGTAGAATGGGTGACATGCAGAACATACGTCCAAGTTTAAGTCTTTACCGACAGTAGAACGGATTTTCATAACGTTACCACAAGAACAAGATGCAGTGATCTCTTCGTAAGTAGGATGGATACCTTCTTTCATGGTTTACCTCTAAGCTAAGGCCGTATCGCTATACAACCCGGAGTTGCACACCATACGCAGTAATAATTTTATACAAATCGATTTTTCGACTTGCTGTTAAGGGACGCGCATAATAAAGTAATAGCGAGTGATGTGCAAGTTTTTTGCCCAACCTGAGCACGGATTAATTGCCCCATGCATTACCTCGAAGTCGCCGTACCTGTTCCGCTGCGCAAAACCTTCCATTATACCCACAGCGAGCCCGTTGCAGCGGGATGTCGGGTCGAGGTGCGTTTTGCCAACCGCACGTTAGTTGGTATGGTGGTAGGGCAGGCTTCACAAACAGATATTGACCCACACCTCACAAGCAAAATCCAAGCGATACAACAGGTATTAGACGACCAGCCTGTGATGACCCCAATATGGTTGTCTTGGCTTGGTTGGTTGACACAATATTACCACCATCCTATCGGAGAGGTCGCTCATGCAATGCTACCGGCTGGATTGCGTAAAGCCAACAATAGCCGCTTTAGCAAACCTCCAAGTATTGTGTTACGCGAGGATTTACGCGTATGTTCAGCAGAGCAGTTTGCAACCCATGTCGATGTGATGAGTTTACGCAAACGTGCTAAAAAGCAACATACGGCTCTGACTGAGGTATTTGCAGCGCAGCAACAAGCCAAAGTATTGAGTATCGGCACAGCGAATAAAACACTTGGGTCAGCGGCAGTCAAAGGCTTATTGGAAAAAGGTTTACTGCAACAAGTCACAACCGACATTGCACCGCTGTGCTGGCATCGTCAATACCTCGCACAAACGCCGTGCCATCTAACCCCGAATGTGGAACAGGCGTTGGCGATTTCGAGCCTGAGTGTACAACTTGATACGCACTTTGTGGCTTTACTTGAAGGCATTACCGGCAGTGGTAAAACCGAAGTTTATCTGCAAGTGATTGCCGAGGTACTTGCTGCGGGAAAGCAGGTGTTAATCTTAGTGCCAGAGATTGGTTTAACCCCGCAAACCGTGGCACGGTTTGCACAGCGTTTTGGGATTGAGGTTGGGGTTTTGCACTCTGGCCTTAACGATAATGAACGTTTGTTAGTCTGGCACCAAGCGCGTCATCATGAAATTGGTCTGGTGATCGGGACGCGTTCAGCAATATTCACACCATTTGCCAATTTGGGCTTGATCATCATTGATGAAGAGCACGATGACTCTTTTAAGCAACAAGACGGTTTGCGTTATCATGCACGTGATGTTGCTATAGTACTGGCACAACGCCTCACGATCCCGATTATATTAGGTACCGCGACCCCTTCTCTAGAAACGCTATATAATGCGAAGCAGGGAAAATTCCAACATTTTCAATTACAACAGCGTGCGGGTGGGGCGGTTAAGGCTGAGCAAGTGCTCATCAACACTTGCCAGCAAAACATGCAATATGGCATGAGTGACGAAGCAATAGGGATCCTCAAAACGCATTTGGAGCAAGGTAATCAAGTACTGGTGTTTATGAATCGCCGTGGTTATGCTCCCGCGGTGGTTTGCCAAACATGTGGTGAGGTGCATCTTTGTCAAGCATGTGACAAAGCGTATACATATCATCAATACAATCATTCGGTATTGTGTCATCAATGTTTGGACAAGCAACCTATGCCAAACGCATGTAAAACCTGTGGTGGCCAGGATTTATTAACTGCGGGGAGTGGCACTGAACAGTTGAAACATGGTTTACAAGCTTTATTTCCACAATATCAAACGGTTCGGATTGATTCTGATTCAATGCGCGGCAAGCAAAAATTAGCGCAGACCCTAGACGCAATTAATGCGCGCGAATATCACATTCTGGTTGGGACCCAAATTTTAGCCAAAGGCCATCACTTTGCACATGTGACCTGTGTTCTGATCCTCGATGTCGATAGTGCGTTGTACAGCGGCGACTTTCGCGCGCCTGAAAAACTCGCACAACTGGTTACGCAAATTGGTGGCCGGGCCGGACGTGCTAGCAAACCAGGCAGTATGTACTTACAAACTGCACAACCTGGTCACCCTTTACTCCAAGATTTGGTCAACAATGGGTATCAGCACTTTGCAGAATTTGCGTTGCATGAGCGTCGAGCGGTGGGCTTACCGCCTTATGCATTTCAAGCGGTACTTCGAGCAGAAGATCCGGATGTGCGCAAGTGCCTAGCACTATTGCAATACGGGAGTGGTTTGGTCTCACATATGCAATACCTACAAGTGTTGGGGCCATTACCATGTACCGTTGAAAAACGTCAAAATCGCTATCGTTATTGCTTGGTATTACAGGCGACAAAACGCACATTTTTACAAAAAGTGTTAACGGCATTTATCCCAGAAATAGAAACGCGAGCGAACCAGTTGCGCATAAGATGGTCAATTGATGTAGATAATATAGATTTTAGTTAAACAAGCACCTACAATAATCCTGTCTATCACAATATTCGTTTCCCATGGCCCACAAAGATTACGTAAAACGCAAACCCGCTCCTCGCAAGAAAAAAGCACCACAAAAAGCGAGTAAACCACCGCTTGCCAAGTTTAAGGTGACGCTAGCGTTATTAGTATTAATTGGGTTTGCTAGTGGCATTTATTATCTCAGCACCTTCGATTCACACAACCTCGCTACACCGAGTGCAGTATCAGAAAAAACCACTGTGGTAGAGGGGACAAAAACAGTCGACGTTGACCCTTTGCCAGAATTACCAGAAGAGGAGTACAAATTTTTTGAAGCACTCGAAGGGTATGAAGTACAAGTGAATGTCCAAGCCATCGAATCAGACAAGCGTTACTTGATGCAATGCGGGTCGTTTAGAGAATTTGGGCAGGCTGACGAAATGCGTGCACAAATGGCCTTTGTTGGCCTTGAACCCCAAATTCGAGGTTCGCAAAATGGCTGGTACCGTGTGGTATTAGGGCCTTACGAGAGTAAACGTCGAGCAGAAAAAGATCGCCATACTTTGCAAAACGTCAATATCAATAGTTGCCAAATCTGGTTGTGGAATCTTTAACGTCTCACACACATTATTTTGTTGCTACAGTATATTAAGAGGCGTCGATCAGTCTATTTTGATCATGACGCCTCTTGAAATCTGCTTTTTTTCCCCAACATACTTTGTATAGCGATTAACAGACTCCAATAAGGAAGATTAATGACGACAATCGTATCGGTACGACGTGACAATCAAGTTGTCATTGCAGGTGATGGTCAGGTTTCACTCGGCAATACTGTAATGAAGGGTAATGCGCGTAAAGTACGTCGTTTATACAACGATAAAGTATTAGCAGGGTTTGCCGGTGGTACTGCAGATGCGTTTACATTGTTTGAACGTTTTGAAGCGAAGCTTGAAATGCATCAAGGACATTTGACTAAGGCCGCGGTCGAGCTCGCCAAGGATTGGCGTACTGATCGGATGCTGCGCAAGTTAGAAGCGTTATTAGCGGTGGCTGATCACTCCGCCTCTCTTGTGATCACCGGTAATGGTGATGTGATCCAACCAGAACAAGATCTGATTGCGATTGGTTCAGGTGGTCCGTTTGCTCAAGCCGCTGCAACAGCATTACTGGCCAATACCGAATTAGGTGCACAAGAGATTGCAACGAAAGCATTGACGATTGCGGGTGATATCTGTGTCTACACTAACCAAAATCAAACAGTAGAAACACTGAATTATTAGCTTTGCATCAGTAAGAGAATACATATATGTCTGAAATGACCCCAAGAGAAATTGTGCATGAGTTGGATAGCCATATTATTGGTCAACAAGATGCAAAACGCGCCGTCTCCATTGCTTTGCGTAATCGTTGGAGACGGATGCAGTTACCTGCCGAATTAAGACAAGAAGTTAGCCCGAAAAACATTTTAATGATCGGCCCAACCGGTGTTGGTAAAACTGAAATTGCGCGCCGCCTAGCGAAGCTTGCGAATGCGCCTTTTGTCAAAGTCGAAGCCACTAAATTTACCGAAGTGGGCTATGTTGGTAAGGAAGTAGAGACGATTATTCGCGATCTCACTGATATCGCAGTAAAAATGGTCAAAGAGCAAGCCATGCAAAAAGTGCAATTTCGCGCAGAAGAAGCTGCAGAAGAACGCATTTTAGACATTTTGATCCCGCCGCCAGAAAATATTTTTGGTGACAAAGAAGACGTCGATAACAAATCTACTCGCCAAACATTCCGCAAAAAACTGCGTGAAGGGCAATTGGACGATAAAGAGATCGAGATCGATATTGCGTTACCTCAGGTCGGTGTTGAGATCATGGCTCCGCCAGGGATGGAGGAGATGACGCAGCAACTTCAAGGCATGTTTCAGAATCTGTCCAGCGATCAGAAAAAGAAGAAAAAATTACCGATCAAAGAAGCGATGAAGTTGCTCGTCGAAGAAGAAGCGGCAAAACTTGTATTTATTGACGAGATCGACAAGATTTGTAAGCGTGAAGGGGCATCAAGTGCCGACGTGTCTCGTGAAGGCGTCCAACGTGACTTACTTCCGATAGTAGAGGGCTCAACCGTATCTACTAAGCATGGTATGGTGAAAACGGATCATATATTATTCATTGCCTCTGGTGCTTTTCAAATGAGTAAACCCTCTGATCTGATCCCAGAACTACAAGGGCGCTTGCCTATTCGTGTGGAGTTGAGCGCACTGAGTGTTGAGGATTTTACGCGTATTCTCACCGAACCAAATGCATCACTTACCGAACAGTACACGGCGTTGCTCGGAACAGAAGGTGTAGCAGTGAACTTTACCGAAGATGGAATCAAACGTATTGCCACCGCCGCCTGGCAAGTTAACGAACGCACAGAGAACATCGGCGCACGTCGCTTGCACACCGTCATGGAGCGCTTGATGGAGAGCATCTCCTTTGAAGCCAGTGAGCGTAGCGGAGATACACTCACGGTTGATGAAGCCTATGTCAATCAGCATCTTGAGCTGTTAGTTGACAACGAAGATTTGAGTCGTTACATCCTATAACAGCACTGCATTTATCCCCTAACACCTCATTCGTGATTTAAGTCTATACTTATTTGACGAACGAGGTGTTATTTTTTTGTGAATAAGTCAATTTACAAGTCTACGAATAACCCTTATACTTCGTATAACTTAATCGATTAAGAAACGCATATGACACACCCTAACCAAGTACAACTGATTACCTATATTGACCGGCTCACAGGCGGAGCGACAACGGACTTACATGCCTTATTGAACGATGTATTTCCCAACGTATTTGGAGGTGTGCACCTTCTGCCTTTCTATTATCCGATTGATGGAGAAGACGCTGGATTTGATCCAATCGATCATACTGCGCTGGATAAACGTCTAGGCACGTGGGCTGATGTACAAACATTAGGTGAAGACTATACCTTGATGGCTGATCTTATTGTTAATCACATGTCAGCCCAATCCAATGCGTTCAAAGATGTTGTGGCAAAGGGAGACGCGTCTGAATTTTGGGACTTGTTTTTAACCAAACAAAAAGTTTTTCCAGACGGGATGACACCAGAGCAACAAGCGCTTATTTATCGACCGCGTCCGACTTCTCCGTTTACCCCGATTGCAGTCGGTCCTGCGCGAGATACCGTTGATTTTTGGACAACATTTACCTCCAATCAAATTGATATTGATGTCACATCAGCCAAAGGTAAAGCATATTTAGATACAATTTTGGCGACGTTCGCCGAAAATAACATCAAGTTGATTCGTTTAGATGCTGCTGGGTATGCCATCAAAGAAGCGGGTACGTCCTGCTTTATGATGGAAGAGACCTTTGCCTTTATCGAAGCCTTATCCAAACAAGCGAATGCGCTTGGCATGACGTGTTTGGTAGAGATCCATTCTTACCACAAAGTGCAGTGTGAAATTGCCAAGCGCTGTGACCTTGTCTATGACTTTGCGTTGCCACCATTGGTATTACACGCACTGTTTAACAAGGACTTCACGCCCTTACATACTTGGTTGACAATGGCGCCGAGAAACTGTGTCACCGTACTTGATACACACGACGGTATTGGCATTGTGGATGTTGGCGCAGAAGGTAGCCAACCAGGTCTGTTAACCCCAGACCAAATTGATGCTTTGGTTGAATCTATTCATAGCGAGTGTGATGATGAAAGTCGCAAAGCAACGGGAGCAGCGGCCAGCAATGTTGATTTGTATCAGGTCAATTGTTCGTTCTACAGTGCCTTAGGCTGTGATGATGCACGTTATTTATTAGCCCGAGCAGTTCAATTTTTCTCACCCGGAACGCCACAAGTGTATTACGGTGGTTTGTTGGCCTTGGAAAATGATATGGCCTTGTTGACTCAGAGCCAAGTAGGTCGAGATATCAATCGTCCTTATCTCAACCGCGAAGAGGTAGAACAGGCTGCGCAAAAATCTGTTGTTCAAGCTTTGGTTAAGTTGTGTAAGCTTCGCAACACATGTGCTGCATTCAATGGTGAGTTTACCCAGTCACACAACGCAACCCAGTATGTGATGAGCTGGCAAAACGGTGATGATGTACTGGATTTGGTAATCGCTTTGGATACATTAGATGGGGTTATAACAGGTACGGATAAAGGCAACACTATTGACGTGCGTTTAGGTGACTGGCTTGTTTAGTCAGTGTGCATAATGTTATTGGCGTCTGTGTTTGGCTAAGTGCTAACTAAGGCGCTAAGATATAGGGCAGGACTCACTCACGATGATGTCATGGGTCAACATGATGTTGTCACGTCCACCATTGAGTAGTAACTCTGCGCTACGAACGCCTTTTTCTTCGCTGTTTTGTAGTACGGTGGTGAGGTTGGGGCGATAGCGTTGGCCTTCTGGAGTGCCATCGAAACCGACCACGCGAATATCTTCTGGGGTGCGTAAGCCCTGCTCATGCGCTGCACGAATAAAGTACAGTGCGATCAAGTCTGACATGCAATACACAATACTTGGACGTGGTTGCATTGACAATATTTCCTTGGCTGCCCGCAAGGCGTGCACCTCTGTGTTTTCTGGAATGCTCCAAAGTTGCTCATAACTAAACGCTACTTGCTTTTCGACCATCGCTTTTTCATAACCTATTAGGCGCCGACGTGTTACGGAAAGCTCTGGCGCATACATTTTGGTATCGTAAACTCGACAAGTAACAGTTGAGTCAATTAAACGCAGACCTATCACGACGACTTTATCCTGTGGACGTAAAGTTTGCTGTGCGATGGTGTAGGTTGCTGCGGTGTTATCGATATTTAAACTCGGAAAATCACCCAAGTTAAAGTCGACGGTAACAACGGGTTTGTTCGACAGTTGCAGTGCCTCAACAAGGTTGCTATTGGTAGGCGATCCATAACATATATAACCATCCACAAAATCATTTACATTGGTTAAATCATTGGCCGAACCTGGTACCAATAATAATTGGAGTTGATTTTTTTCAATGACTTGGGACGCGCCTTTCAAAAACATTGAGGCAATGGAATCGGTTACAACATACTGTAATGAGTCAACCAATACCACAGCGATGATCCCAGTTTTCCCCCGCCTTAATGAACGAGCTGCTTTATTAGGTCCGTTGTAACCAAGTTCTTTACACTTAGCTAGGATCTCTGCTCGACGTTTAGTCGAAAGTTGGTTAGGGCGATTAAACGCATTGGAGATGGTGGCGGTTGACACACCGAGTTCCCGGGCAACGGATTTGAGAGTCAACTTCATAAATGCGCTTTTGTTAATTAATTAAGTAATGAA
>JBEVCF010000106.1:0-6549 GCA_040514355.1 Glaciecola sp. | reverse complement strand
TACTTGAAAGATACTAAACGTCATCATTGAGACTCGACCTGATGAGTCAATAAGATCAGTATCATAGAGTATAGTGACCATTAACGCATTTGAATTAAAGGAAACGAATATGAGCATATTTTCACGTTTTACAGACATCGTAAATTCGAACTTGAACGCGCTGCTTGATAAAGCAGAAGATCCTCAAAAAATGGTACGGTTGATCATCCAAGAAATGGAGGACACGTTGGTCGAAGTGCGTTCGACGTCAGCCAAGACTATCGCGAATAAAAAAGATATCGCGCAGCAAATTGACAAGTTACATGCCCAGGCCAGTGACTGGGAAGCGAAAGCGGAGCTGGCCATTACCAAAGATCGAGAAGATTTGGCAAAAGCGGCCTTACAAGAACGCAATAAATGTACAGAAGCAGCTGATGCGTTGACCAAAGAGTTGGATGTGGTTGAGAGTCAGTTGAGTAAACTGCAGGAAGAAACCACTCAATTACAAGCTAAATTAGCGGATGCAAAAGCGCGCCAAAAAACAATCTTGTTGCGTCAAAGCACAGCATCATCGCGTTTAGATGTGAAAAAGACGTTGGACAGTGCCAAAGTAGAAGATGTAATGGGGCGATTTGAACAATACGAGCGCAAAATCAACGATATTGAAGCACAAGTCGATGCCTACGATTTAGGGCAAAAATCACTGAATGATGAATTTGCGGAACTTGCGGCCGATGACAAAATTAATGATGAACTTGCTGCTCTGAAAGCGCGCTTGGCGAAAAAAGCAGAGAAGTAAGTTACACACACTCAATAACATAGCGAGACAGGAGAGGACTGTGGAAGAATTTTTTATTGTAGCGATTGGCGTACCGATGATTTTGTTCATGCTGTTTGTGGCGCCAACTTGGTTAATTTTACATTACCGCAGCAAACGGCAAATCGGTAAGGGCTTGTCACAGGACGACATCAAAGACATGCAGATCTTAGTGGACAAAGCAGAACAGATGTCGGAGCGCATCAAAACGTTAGAAGCTATTTTAGATGAACAAAGCCCACAGTGGAGAGAAAAAGTATGAACACTCGAGGCAGTTTATATCGCAGCAAAACCAATAAACGGATTGCCGGTGTCTGTGCAGGGATTGCAGACTACTTTGGCATTGAGACATGGCTCGTACGTATCTTGACACTGACGGCTTTTTTCTTGATGGCTGGACCATTCGCGATTGTCGCATATATCGCCATGTGGTTTATTATGGATGAGCGTCCAGACAATGCGAAGATTGATTCGCAGAACATTGTAACCATGGCGGGTAAAGCCAAACAGTGGTACCAACAATCTGGTAAGCGTATCGAAATCAAACAGAAGGTATGGCAAGCAGGTGAGCCGCCTAAACAGGCTTTTCGGGAGATCAAAGCCTCGTTTGATGACTGTGAGCGCCGTCTACGTGATGTTGAAACCTATGTGACCAGTAAAGCATTTACCTTAGATAGAGAACTCAATCGCTTGTAAACGTTTCACACTCTCCCTTTTTAGTGGCCTTGCGCCACTTTTTTTTATGTTAAATTCTATATTTGCTTGTTTTATATGGTCTCACCAAATAAATGTAATTAATTCTTTACGTTATTTTTATTTTTAAAATGTTCGTAACTAGGTGGTAAATCGCTTTGTTTGTCATTTGTTCTTAATATCAAATGTATGAGTAACCTAGCAATAAGACCAGTATGAACGGGACACAATATGTCGCAAAAGCCATCGATAAGCATGGCTTTATTGCATGGAATGACGAAGAAAACCACATTTGGGCAGATTTAATTACTCGCCAAAATAGGTTAGTCAGAGACAAAGCGTGCTCGGAATATCTAGATGGTTTAACGGCGTTAAACTTACCATTACATCGGGTGCCTCAATTGTTTGAAGTGGACGCTGTGCTTGAGCAGGCAACAGGTTGGCGAACAACACCTGTTCCGTGTTTGATTGACTTTGATACCTTCTTTCGTTTATTGGCCAACAAACAATTCCCTGTGGCGACTTTTTTGCGAACGCGCGCAGACTTTGACTACCTGGAGGAGCCGGATATTTTTCACGAGATTTATGGTCATTGTCCGTTGCTTACTCATCCGGCGTTTGCCTATTTTACGGAAGTGTATGGCAAGACAGGCGTACAAGCCTCCAAAGAGGAACGTGTTTATTTGGCCAGATTGTATTGGTTCACAGTTGAGTTTGGGTTAGTCAAACAATCCCAATCTATCCAGACTGGTTCTGCTGAGCATATTAGTATCTATGGCGGTGGCATTTTGTCATCACCGACTGAAACGCGCTTTGCGTTTTCGTCACCCCACCCCCAACGCTCAGATTTTGTTGTTGAAGATGTTTTGAGAACGCCTTATCGCATCGATGTTTTACAACCCATTTATTATGTTATTGAGTCACTGGATGCGTTATTTGAACTGTCTCAGCGAGACTTGTTACTGCTGGTCAAAGACGCACAAAAGAAACCACTATTTGCACCTTTAAATAACTCAGTGGCTGTGTGATGGTTACGCACAAATGATGTGATCGTTACGCAGCATTTGTGCGTAAAAAAATCGTATAAATTAAATTGATATTGAGTAAGTACACATGCGTTTGGAAATTACATGTCAGGATCGATTGGGGATCACGCAAGATGTGCTTGAGTTATTAACTGCTCATCAGATTGACTTGCGTGGTATTGAGATCGCCGAAGAGGGAAAAATTTACCTAAGTTTCCCGCACATTGAATTTGCTGATTTTCAGCAGTTCATGCCTAAGATACGTCGTATTCCGGGTGTTGAAGATGTGAAGACGACGTTATTCATGCCTATCGAGCGCGAGCGCAATGAGTTGCGCGCGATTATCCAAACTATGCCCGATCCAGTTTTTTCTATTGATACGAAAGGACGGATCGTATTATTCAATGACGCCGCTAAGTTTACTGTTGATAACGATATCTCACTTTTGCATCACGCTGACATCAATGAGTTAGTCAAAGGATTTAATTTTGCAAAGTGGTTAGACAAATCCGATAACTTAGCCCAGACCGTCAAGGTCAAGTATGTCGAGCAGGACTACATTGCTGATCTGCTTCCCGTATTCGTGCCTGATTCAGATAAGCATATTCTCGCTGGTGCGGTGATCATCCTAAAATCCGAATTGCGCCTAGGTCAGCAATTTAATGTTTTTCATCGCACCGAAACCAATTCGTTTGATAAATTTCATGCGCACTCACCAGCTATGCGTAAGATAATTAAAGAAGCGAAGCGCATGGCTGACTTAGATGGGCCGATGATCATTTTTGGTGAAACCGGGACTGGCAAAGAGCTGATTGCGCGCGCTTGTCACGATGCTTCAAAACGCGTGGATGGTCCGTTTTTGGCATTGAATTGCGCAGCGTTGCCTGATGATGTGGCAGAAACAGAATTATTTGGATTTGGTAAAGGCACGTTTGGTTCTACTGAGTCCAAAACAGGATTATTAAAAGATGCTGAAGGTGGCACATTATTACTGGACGAAATTGCTGATATGTCGGAGCAGCTACAAGGCAAGTTGTTGCGCGTGCTGGAAGAAGGTGAGTTTCGTCGCGTGGGCGATAAAGAACCTGTTAAGGTCGATGTCCGCATTATTTGTACAACCTGTAAAGATCTCGGACAACAAGTGGAATCGGGTAAGTTCAGACAAGATCTGTATTATCGATTAAATGTGTTAGGCATCGTTATGCCGGCTCTGCGTGAGCGTAAACAAGACATCATCCCGTTAACTGAGGCGTTCATCAAACAACACTGTGCCAAGTTGGGTCGCAATGTGGCCAAACTGAGCAAATCTTGCGTGGATTATCTCAATACCTACCCTTGGCCTGGTAATGTCCGTCAGTTACAGAATGCCTTATATCGGGCGCTCACGTTGTTAGATGGTAATGAAATCACTAAAGCCCACATACATTTACCCTCTTGTTCGACTACCGTGAGTTACATCGATGAGAATTTTGATGGGACCTTGGATGAAGAAGTGAAAAAGTTTGAAAAGGATTTATTACGTAAACTCTATCCGTCTTACCCTTCGACACGTCAGTTAGCGAAAAAGCTCGGTTTATCGCACACCGCGATTGCCAATAAACTTCGCGAATATGGTATAAATAAAGCGACTGTAAAGATTTGATTACAAAAAGCGCTTTGTGTTCTATCAAAGCTATCCATACCCACCGGTTTGGATAGCTTTTTTACTTTTTGTAAGCAAAAGTTTACGATTTCAGCGTGTGTTCCGCCATAACCCAAATGCACGTGTCTCTATTCCTCGTCTTGGGGTATGTCGCATAATTTAGACATAGCTTATGACGAACAGGACGTCTTTATGCCAAGTTCTACACAATCACACACGCATGATAATCCACTGCATACCTGTGGGTTTGAGTTTGTTGAATACACTGCCGCAGATGCAAAAGGGATCAGCGATCTCAAAGCATTGTTTTCTTCTTTAGGCTTTGCAGAGGTGGCCAAGCATCGCCGTAAAGCGGTTTGGTTATACAAACAAGGTGATATTAATTTCATTATCAACGCCGAACCCGCTTCTCAAGCAGAAGAGTTTGCTAAAAAGCACGGACCATCAGTGTGTGGAATGGCATTTAGAGTCGCAGATGCCAATGTGGCCATTGCACATGCACTGGCGAATGGCGGCGAGCAGTTTGTCGGGAATTTGGGACCCATGGAGCTCAATATTCCAGCTATTTATGGGATCGGTCAATCGACCTTGTATTTTGTTGACAAGTTTCAGGGCCCGACAATTTACGACATTGATTTTAATTTTTATCCTGATTGGCAACACACCATGGCCCAGTTGGATGCGGGTTTGTATGAATTAGATCATCTCACACATAACGTAAAACGGGGAAACATGAATGTCTGGGCGAATTTTTATGAGCGCCTAGCCAACTTCCGAGAAGTGCGTTACTTCGATATTGAGGGCAAATTGACCGGCCTGGTCAGCAAAGCGATGACCTCACCATGTGGAAAGATCCGGATCCCCATTAATGAATCAAGTGATGACAAATCTCAAATCGAGGAATTTATTAAAGAATATAACGGTGAAGGGATCCAGCACATTGCATTGGCAACGCATGATATCTATGAAACCGTCGCCAACCTCAAAGCCCGTGGGCTGGCATTTATGGATACCCCTGATACCTATTATGACAAAGTAGACAGTCGCGTGCTAGGGCATGGTGAGAACACAGAGCGCTTGCGCGAATTGAACATTCTAATCGATGGTGCACCGACCAAAGACGGTATTTTATTGCAAATTTTCACCGATACCGTTATCGGTCCCGTATTTTTCGAAATTATTCAGCGCAAAGGCAACGAAGGATTTGGCGAGGGCAATTTCCAAGCGCTATTTGAATCCATTGAAGAAGACCAAATTCGTCGTGGCGTGATTGCCAATGATCCTGCCTCGGATGACGAAAAATCGGACGAACAAGCTCATGCGTAGTCCTATTCGCTTCGTCAAACAAGAGGGAACACATTCGCGTCAAGCGCATGCGGATCTTCCGACTGATGCACCCTTTGAGCGTGAAATTGGGCGCAATGGTTTTTTTGGGGGAGCAACACATATGCACCACCAACATGCGCCTACGGGCTGGGTTGAGTGGACGGGTGAATTGCGACCGCGATTATTTGATACAGCTGCTCTCGCTAGTACAGATCATGCTTGCGCGACAGAACTGGTGTGGTACGCGCCGGTACTATTGCATAATGCCTTTATGTCTTATCGCATATGGCAGGTGTCATCGGCGATGGATTATCTGGCGCGCAATGCAGATGGTGATGATTTGTTATTTATTCATCGCGGTAGCGCAGCGCTTTTTTGTGATTATGGTCATATGACGATCACGACAGGAGATTATGTCGTGATCCCGCGTGGGACGATGTGGCGTGTGGTACCATTAGCAGGTGAAACCCTAGAAATGTTGATGATTGAAGCGACCAATGACGCCTACATGTTACCCGACAAAGGAATGTTGGGCGGCCAGGCTATCTTTGATCCAGCAGTCCTCGATACTCCCTCTATTAATGAAGCGTTCAAAGCGCAGTATTCAGAAGACCAGTGGCAAGTGAAAGTCAAACGTCACCAACGTGTATCTACGATTACCTATCCATTTAATCCGCTGGATGCGTTGGGATGGCATGGTGAGGTGTCCGTTGTAAGGGTTAACTGGCGAGACATTCGTCCAGTGATGTCACATCGTTATCATTTACCGCCATCTGCTCATACTACATTTATGGCACAGCGTTTTGTGGTGTGTACTTTTGTACCGCGTCCGCTTGAAAGCGATCCTGGAGCCTTAAAAGTCCCCTTTTATCACAGTAATGAGGATTACGACGAAGTCCTATTTTATCACGCTGGAGACTTTTTTAGTCGGGATAATATTGCGCCAGGGATGGTCTCGTTTCATCCGGCTGGGTTTGCCCATGGTCCACACCCTAAGGCCTATGCAAACGCACAGAGCGCAACTAAAACAATGACACAGGAAGTGGCTGTGATGGTCGATACACGCG
>JBEVCF010000105.1:12235-22870 GCA_040514355.1 Glaciecola sp. | reverse complement strand
TCCCCATTGTTCGCCAAACCACAAGCTTGGCAAATTCTAGAGTGTGTTGTTGGAGGTGTCATGTTAGTGATTGCGTATTCGTTAATTACCTGAAGTGACGTATTCCCTGTTTTTTGACTAAAGTATAAAAACAAAACAAAGAGTTGCGAAATGGATAACTTTTACTATACCTAAAGTAACAAGACTCGTTTGGAGCTCTCTTTGCATCATTTCTTAAAAACTCAAACACGTGCAGCTCATACAAACTTAGACCGTCATCCCTTGCTGTTACAACTCATGTCACAATGTGTTTCAGTGATTGATTATCAATGTGTTTTGCAAATATTTTTGAGCTGGTATGAGCCCTTAGAAAAAAATCTACTGCAGCAGCATCCCAATATATTTGATGAGTTTGGCGTCAAACTTAAAACGCCATTGCTTAAGGCCGACTTGGCTGAGCTCGGACAACATCAATCTATCCCCGCTGCGTTAGATTCGGCTTACCGTTTATCGCTCAATAATGCTCAATTGTAATCCCCCGCCCCCTGCAAGAAAATCACTGGGTAATAAATAAAGCAATCTGGTAGCCAAACTGGTAGCGTTTTGATAGATAAGTGAATTGACGCCAGATGAAATAAGCGTTTCTGAAGGGTTTATGCATTAAGTGGTACCGGTGGGCGGACTTGAACCGCCACGCCCGAAGGCAACGGATTTTGAATCCGTCATGTCTACCAATTCCATCACACCGGCACAGTAAGAGGAGACTCTCTAGACAGGGGTTTGAATTATAACGGCCATTTTTATAGTAGCAAGCCCTTTTTTGATTTATTTCATATAATCCTGCCAAATGAGGAGGGCATAAATACTCAAGTCATGCCACACTTAGACTTTGACTGGTAAAGGATTGAACAAAATGCGTAAATTATGTGTACTGTGGCTGCTACTTTTGAGTGGATACAGTGTTGCCGATCAAGTGGTTTTAATCGATAAACACAATCATCAACATGTCATTGGTCGCATAACAATCAATGCTCAGCAAGACTATACCCTGCACATTGATCACAGCCAGTTCAAAGATTTTTTCCTCTCCATGAAAGAGATGAAGTGTTTGGAAGGGCCGGAACTGTGGTGTCATATTCCTTATCCCTATCCCAAACAAGTCTCAGTAAAACAGGACTACCGCTGGCTATCTCAGGACTTGTTATTTATGTACAAAAAGCAAGGTCAGTTTGGCGCAAAAATGTGGCAGGGGGTGTACTATCGAATCCAAAATACCGAGCATGGCTTACGAGGAACTGCATATGCCGTGGATTTGAACGACTTGGCGTCGGAACCAGATAATACGGACATGCCTTTTTACGAAGAAGCAGAGCTTGAACAACTCAATCAAGATGAGCGCTGGTTGCCTTGGTTGGCGATTGTGCCTGACTGAGATACAATGACGGTCAATGTGTTCACGATACGACGCTCATGGCCAAAAAAAACAAACAGTCTCAATCTCAAGCAACAACGCCTACTGACAACACCCAGGATTTTCCGCGCGCTGGCTTTATGCGTCGCCTTGCCGCGATGATTTATGATGCACTGGTGGCGATTGCCGTAGGTATGGTGGCAGCTTTGGCGTTTTTGTTTATTTTAGTCATTTTACATAGTAACGCAGTCGTGGGTGCGAATGTCGAGCACTTTAGCGATTTTATGCAGACATCCGTTCTTTTCACCACCTTACTGCAAGTCTGGGTGGTGATGTGGGTCTTGGGTTTCTTCTTGTGGTTTTGGGCAAAAGGCGGTCAAACAATTGGTATGCGGGCTTGGCGGATGCGTATTTTCAGTACCGTGGAAGCACCCATGACCTTCCCTAGACTTTTGTTAAGACTTGTTGCTTCACTTGGGGGAATGGGGACCTTATTTGTCTTGTTTGACTATAAACACAAACTTGCTTTGCAAGACCGCCTAGCTAAAACCGAAATTTTAGTATTGACCAAACACGCTAATGATCACAAGTCATGGCGTTAAATGATTTAAGATCGTCGCAATAAATACGTCGCCACAGCAGCAAATAAAAAACTTGGTAATAATGCACCGAGGAGAGGGGGCAAGTTGTACACCATGGCGAATGGCCCAAATAGTTGGTTCGCGATAAAAAAGCCAAAACCGGTGAGTGTACCCATAATAATTCTCGCGCCCATTGTGGTTGAACGCAGTGGCCCAAAAATAAAACTAAACGCCATTAATAGCATCACGCCGACGGAGATGGGTTGTACCACTTTGCGCCACAGGGCTAACTCATAACGCACAGCATCTTGCTGATTATTGTCTAAGTAATCGACATATTCAACCAGGCCTTGGATCGACAAAGCTTCAGGTTTTACGGTGGCTACACTCAGTTTGTCAGGCGTAAGTGCTGCATTCCATTGCATTAAAGAAAGACTGCGCATGCTCACATATTCGTCGGAGAACAAAGTCAATGTCACATTTTGCAAAGCCCAAGAGTCTTCCGTGAAGGAGGCTTTTTCTGCGACAATGATCTCATCCAAAGACAAGTCATCAGCAAATTTGTAGATCACCACATCGCCCAAGTGTTCTTGGTCAAAGACTTTACCAATACTGACAAAATCACTGCCATCTTTGGTCCAAATGCGTTTGTCCCCACGAAAGACTTGTCCACCTGAAATCGCCTCGGAACGCAACGTTTTGGCTTTGGTCTCACTGATCGGGGTGACAAACTCACCCACTAACAGCACAGCTAAGACCATGAGAACCGCTGATTTCATGGCGGATTTGATGATTTGCCATTTGCTCATTCCCGCAGCTTGCATGACAACTAGTTCAGAGTTACTTGCTAATACCCCCATTCCAATCAAGCCGCCAATCAAGGTTGCCATTGGGAAAAATTGTTCAATATCTCGCGGGATACTGAATAGCACAAACAGCCCCGCCATAAACAAGTCATAGTCACCTTCGCCGACCTTGCGCAGTTGTTCTACAAATTTAATTAATGCGCTCAAGCCTATCAGCGTCGACAGCGTCACAAAAACGGTGCCCAATAAGGTTTTACCAATATATTGGTCGATATAATTAAACACTGGTCGCTCCTTTTTTTGCTTGGAGCAACTTCCGCACAGCAACGCCTGTTTTACGCTGACGAGAGATCAGCATAAAACCGAGCAAAGCAATAAAGCCATGGACCCACCACAAGCCTAAGGCGACAGGAATTTTTCCGTCTTCTAGTGCGCGTTTAGCAGCCATGAGTAACAAAAAATAGCCTAAGTACATCAAAATGGCGGGGAGTAATTTGCCAAAGCGGCCCTGTCTTGGATTAACGGCACTCAAGGGGACCGCTAAGAGCACCAAAAATGGTAACGATATGGGGATGGCAATACGCCACTGTAGCTCGGCTATCGCTTCTGAACGAGGATCACCCCACAATTCGCTGATGCTTAATGCCGCGACCTTACGGCGTAATTCATCTGGCGCACGCTCGCCAATTTGGATGCGGTATTGCAAAAAGTCAATTACCTGATAATCGCGTTGTCCTACGGTACCATTGTATTGATTACCGTTGCGTAGCGTGAGCATTTGAGAGCCATCGGATAGTGGTTCAATGGTACCATCTTGTGCATAGATCACACGAATGATACGCTCATCTTTGGCATCAATTTCAGATAAGAAAATCTTCACGAGTTGATTCGCTTGTGTCTCTATTTCGTGGACAAAAATAACGGCAGAGCCATTTTCGGTTTGTTGGAAGCGTCCAGGAATCATCGAGGCAATACCTGATTCGGCGCCAGCTTGTTCTTTGAGTTGATATTCCCTTTCCACAGCCAAAGGGGCAAAGTACATCGTGACAGCAGCGGTGGCACCTGCCATAAAAATAGATAAAGCGAGCATGACGCGGGTCACATACCATTCGGACACTCCACATGCACGCAACACTGTCATTTCAGAGTCAACATACAAGCGCCCGTGTGCAATCATGATCCCTAGGAAAAAACTGATTGGGAGAATAAGTGACGCTAAAATTGGTGAGTATAGTGTTAAAAATCCCAATACCAAGTCAGCAGGGATGTCACCGTCCGTTGCATCACCCAAAATCCGGACAAAACGCAAAGTGATAAATATTGCCATGAGGATAAAAAAAATGGCAAGTTGCGATTTTAACGTTTCCTTTAATAAGTAGCGAAAAATAATCATGATAGAAGTCTAGAAAACGTTTAATTTTGGTGGCGAAACCTGAATTTTTAAGTAAACTAGTCGTTTTTGCAAGTTTTTTCAGAGGAAATGACCATGGAATTTAGCGTAAAGAGCGGAAGTCCAGAGAAACAACGCAGTGCTTGTATTGTCGTAGGCGTGTTTGAGCCACGTCGCCTTACCCCTGTTGCAGAACAATTGGATGAGATCAGTAATGGCTATATCTCAGGTCTTATTCGTCGTGGAGACCTAGAAGGCAAAGCAGGCCAAATGCTCTTGTTACACCATGTCCCTAATGTGCTGAGTGAACGCGTCTTACTAGTCGGGTGTGGTAAAGAACGCGAACTCGATGAGCGGCAATATAAAGACATTATTGCAAAAACAATAAAAACGCTAAATGAAACAGGATCCATGGAAGCGGTATGTTTTTTACCCGAGTTACATGTCAAAGGCCGTGACACCTACTGGAAAGTGCGCCAAGCGGTTGAAGCAACCCAGCACAGTTTGTACACATTTTTGCAACTAAAGACCAAAAAAGGCGAGCCACGACGTCCGTTGCGCAAAATTGTTTTTAATGTGCCTACTCGCAAAGAACTACCTGCTGGCGAGCGTGCTATTGAACACGGTAATGCGATTGCAAAAGGGGTAAAAGTAACTCGTGATGTAGCTAATATGCCACCCAATATTTGTAATCCCGCATACTTATGGGAACAAGCACAGATATTATCATCGATGTATAACACGGTTACGACCGAGGTCATTAACGAGGCGAAGATGGCTGAGTTAAACATGGGGAGTTATTTAGCGGTGGGTCGCGGTTCTCATAATGAATCGATGATGAGTATTATTCGTCATCAGGGAGGTCCGTCTGACCAAGCACCGATTGTGCTAGTTGGTAAAGGACTAACGTTTGACTCGGGCGGTATTTCAATCAAACCAGGCGCTGGTATGGATGAAATGAAGTATGACATGGGAGGCGCTGCAGCGGTATTAGGTGCAATGCATACCGTGGCCGAATTAAACTTACCCTTGAATGTCATTGGTGTCTTGGCCGGTTGTGAAAATATGCCCGATAGCAATGCGTATCGTCCAGGTGATATTTTGACTACTATGTCAGGCCAAACAGTGGAGGTATTGAATACCGATGCAGAAGGTCGTCTGGTGTTATGTGATGCCCTGACATACGTGGAGCGTTTCAAACCAGACTGCGTAGTCGATTTTGCTACATTAACGGGTGCGTGCATCATTGCGTTAGGGCATCATGCTAGTGCAGTTATGTCTACGCATAATCCCTTGGCACATGAATTATTAAATGCTTCTGAACAGGCTTCAGATCGCGCATGGCGTTTGCCGTTATGGGATGAATATCAGCCCTTGCTAGATTCGCCTTTTGCCGATATGAGTAACTTAGGTGGACGTGCGGCAGGCACCATTACTGCAGGGTGTTTCTTATCTCGTTTTACCAAAAAGTACAATTGGGCCCACATGGATATTGCGGGTACAGCATGGAATAGTGGCAAAGATAAAGGTGCAACTGGCCGTCCTGTTAGTTTGATCGCTCAGTTCTTGATGAACCGCGCAGGGATCCGAACAGAAGATTAATATGACCCAAGTTGTTTTTTACCAATTGACATCTGACCATTCGGACTCTTCTAATGCGAGTCCGGAACACGTATTTGCGTGTGAATTGGTAGCACACTGTTATCGCAAGCAACAAAAACTCAGTGTGTTGTGTGCGGATAAAGCCCAGGCCGAAACGTTTGATGAATTGTTGTGGCAACTTCCAGCGGACAGTTTCATTGCCCATAATTTGGCCGGAGAAGGGCCTGCTGGTGGTGCTCCTGTCGAAATTACTTGGGGTACCCAAAGTGCTTTGCGTAATATTGTCGTCAACTTAGCGTTTAGCGACATTGCTCATCCGCAACGGTATCAAACTATTTACGATTTTGTACCGGTGGCAGATGTAGCCAAACAAGCGGCACGAGAAAGGTATAAGTATTTTAAATTAGCTGGCTGTGACATGCAGTTTCAGCAAGCTGAATCGCTACACAATCCATCATGATTGTAAGAGCACAATGTGAGAGAATCCATGGATAAGACTTTTAGTCCACAAAATATTGAACAACAATGCTATGCACAATGGGAACAAAATGGTTATTTTGCTGCTAGTGGCAAAGGTGACCCGTACTGTATTTTGCTCCCCCCGCCTAATGTTACCGGAAGCTTGCACATGGGGCATGCCTTCCAGCATACGATCATGGACGCATTGATCCGTCATCGCCGTATGAAGGGCAATAATACGCTGTGGCAGTGTGGAACAGATCACGCCGGCATCGCTACACAAATGGTAGTGGAGCGTCAACTTAACGCCAAAGGTTTAACTCGACATGACCTAGGTCGTGACGATTTTGTGAAAAAGATTTGGGAATGGAAAGAAGAGTCCGGCGGCAATATCACTCAACAGATGCGCCGTTTGGGTACTTCCCCCGATTGGACTCGTGAGGCCTTTACGATGGATGAAGACCTCTCTTATGCCGTTCAAGAAGTGTTTGTCAAACTACATGAAGAAGGCTTGATTTACCGTGGTAAACGCCTGGTCAACTGGGATCCAGTATTACATACGGCTGTTTCTGATTTGGAAGTCCTCAACGAGGAAGAAGACGGTAATATGTGGCATCTGCGCTATCCATTAGCGGATGGTTCAGGTGAGATGATTGTAGCAACGACCCGTCCAGAAACGATGCTAGGGGATACGGCCGTAGCCGTGCATCCAGATGATGAGCGTTATCGAGCGTATATTGGTAAAGAGATCCGTTTGCCACTGACAGATCGCTTAATTCCAATTATTGCCGATGATTATGTCGATCCTGAATTTGGCACAGGTTGCGTTAAGATTACGCCTGCTCATGACTTTAACGATTATGATATGGGTAAGCGCCACAACTTACCAATGATCAATATTCTGACTGCCGATGCCAAAATTAACGAAGAAGCGCCAGAGGCTTATCGAGGTCTTGACCGCTTTGTATGCCGCAAACAGTTAGTCGCAGATTTGGATGCACAGGGCAGTTTGGTCAAGGTTGAACCACATAAACTAAAAGTACCACGTGGTGACCGTACTGGCGCAGTTATTGAGCCTTATTTGACTGACCAGTGGTATGTCGCGGTAGAGTCATTAGCTAAACCTGCAATTGAAGCGGTAGAAAGCGGTGAAATTAAGTTTGTTCCCGAAAACTGGAATAAAACTTACTATCAATGGATGCATAACATTCAAGATTGGTGTATTTCGCGTCAGTTGTGGTGGGGACACCGCATCCCAGCTTGGTATGATGATGCGGGCAATGTGTACGTCGGTAGGGATGAAGCGGAAGTGCGTGCCAAACACGACTTGGGCGACGCTGTTGCGTTGCGTCAAGACGAAGACGTGTTGGATACGTGGTTCTCATCTGCGCTATGGCCATTTGCGACGATGGGCTGGCCGGAAGAAACACCAGAGTTACAGACCTTTGTGCCAAGCTCGGTGTTGGTTACAGGCTTTGACATTATCTTTTTCTGGGTCGCGCGCATGATCATGATGACCAAGAAATTTACCGGTCAGATCCCCTTTAAAGAAATTTACATTACGGGTTTGATACGCGATGAAAACGGCGACAAAATGTCTAAGTCCAAAGGTAATGTTTTAGATCCCATTGATTTGATTGACGGCATAGAGCTTGAAGCTCTAGTCAGCAAGCGTACCCATGGTATGATGAATCCGCAAGACGCAGATAAAATCGCCAAACGCACTCGCAAGCAATTCCCTGATGGGATCAATGCGTATGGTACTGATGCACTGCGTTTTACCTTTGCGGCCATGGCTTCAACTAGCCGTGATATCAATTTTGATATGGGGCGCGTAGAAGGCTATCGCAACTTCTGTAATAAACTGTGGAACGCATCGCGCTTCGTGTTAATGAACACAGAGGAATTTGATACCGGGCGCGAAGGTGGTGAACTGCAGTTATCACTAGCAGATGAGTGGATCATTGACCGTTTCCAAAGCACCATTCAAGATGTGGAAAACGCGATTGCCGATTACCGCTTTGACTTGGCAGCCCAAGCGATTTATGAATTTACTTGGAATCAGTTCTGTGACTGGTACTTAGAATTATCCAAGCCGATTTTGCAAGATGAGAATACCAGTGCAGCGCAAAGACGCGGTACACGTCATACACTCATCAATACGCTTGAGCAGTTGTTGCGTTTAGCACATCCTATCATGCCATTTATCACTGAAGAGATTTGGCAGCGCGTTGCGCCATTGGCTGTGGTTGCTAATACCTCGACTTCTATTATGGTACAACCGTTTGTCGAATATGATGAGAGCAAGCGCAATGCTCAAGCAGCAGGTGATATTGAATGGTTGAAGGGCTGTATTATGGGGATCCGTAATATCCGTGGCGAGATGGACATCTCACCTAACAAACCATTACAAGTATTGCTCAAAAATGTATCATCAGAAGATGCGCGTCGGTTAGCTGATACCCAAGCGGTATTGACCAAGTTAGCCAAGCTTGAAACGTTGTCTGTTTTAGATGAAGGTGACGCTGCGCCTGCTAGTGCGACTGCGCTCGTCGGTGAGATGGAACTATTAATTCCAATGGCAGGTCTTATCGATAAAGATGCAGAGCTGGCTCGTCTAAATAAAGCCATTGAAAGAATTGAAAAAGATATGGCGAGAACCGCGGGCAAACTGTCTAATGAAAATTTTGTGAGCAAAGCACCTGAAGCGGTGATTGCCAAAGAGCAAGCTAAGTTAGATGACATGACGATGCAGATTGCAAAATTAAACGAGCAAAAAGCGACAATACAAGCGCTTTAATTCGTAAGCCTAAATCAAAAAAGAGAGCCTGAGCTCTCTTTTTTTATTGTCTGTATTGGGTCACCCGTTTCTGTGTGACTAATTGCGTGCAGGGTAAAACGTTCAGCAGGCTATATTGATGCAGTGGGCTCGATGAATTGAGTACCCCAACCGTCATAATGTACCTTGTGTTTATCACAAATTTTAATTAAGGTATCCAAGTCTTCAATGAGCTGTGATTGGTCTAACTTGCGTTCAATTACGGCATCAAAACAAAACACTATGCCGCCATCATCTAAGGGTATCTCCTCCGCGTCTCCGACCTCAAAACCAGCTTTAAAGGCGTCTACAGCAGCCTTCTCAAGCATGTCAAAATCTTGTGATGCCATATGATGCTCGATGGTGTAAATCGCAGCGGGGTCACTGCCGTCATTCAGTAGGGCTGTCATACACTCTTGCGTAAAATCAACCCATTCTTGACGTTCGTCTTGATTGGTCATGCTTTTTCCTTTTTCGAGGCTTCGTATGAAGCGACTTCTTGATTGAGGATAGCCAGTCTTTGCGCCATTTTATCGTGATAATATTCAGACATTACCTTTATATCCATACTTTCATCAAAGGGTTCTGGTTCATAGTACCTAACCAAAACTGTTCCGTTGTCCCAGCGATTCCATTTGATCTTGTTTACATTATTACTGGTGCAAATCATTAAAATTGGATTTTTGGTCGCACTAGCGATGCGAAATGCCCCTGTTTTAAAAGGTAATAATCCGCGTCCATTACTGCGTGTTCCTTCGGGAAAAAACAGGACTGATTTACGTGTCTTGTGAATGATATCAGCGGTGCGTTTGAGTGTGGATTGTGCACTGCCTGAGTTGTTGCGATCAATCATGATGTTGCCAGTCAACCAATATAATTGACCAAAAAGAGGGATCCATTTAAGACTTTTTTTGCCGATAGTCGTTACCCCTGGAAACGCACACTTTGCCGTCGTAACTAAGTCATATGTAGATTGGTGGTTAGCGATGCAGACGTAAGATTCTTTAGGATCAATTACCTCTGCGTTTTGTACGATAACATTGAGCCCAGCTAATTTTGCCATTGAGCAGTACATCCTACCGGCAACTTTGACCGCATCGCGATGAAAAGGGCGACAAGCAGAAAAAATAATCAGGTATATATTTAACAGAATAAAGTAGATGGGGATGATGATAAGTCTTGCTAAGGCTAACACGTGTACGCTCAAAAAAAATTTTCGTTAGTATACTGTTTTTATCAGCAGTTTGCATTAGCCAATGGTTGGCATATGTAATGCGATATAGGTTATGAAAAATATTGCAAGGTAACGCACTAATTGATGGTGAGTTACCTTGCACGGGATTAACCAATATTTAATCCATTGCAAGTTCCTTGAGTTTGCGTGTCAGAGTATTTCTTCCCCAACCCAAGCGTTTAGCCGCTTCTTGTTTGTGACCACGCGTGAACGCCAATGCACGTTCTAACATGATTTTCTCAAATGTTTCAGTCGCATGCGTTAAGATGCCATCTTCACCCGAGGCTAATTGTTGATCTGCCCATACCGCCAGGTCAGACTCCCAACTGCCGGTGGGGGCTTCGCTGTGCGAGGA
>JBEVCF010000105.1:5447-12225 GCA_040514355.1 Glaciecola sp. | reverse complement strand
CTTTGACACTGCGCGGAGATGATTGTGCTGCTGGTTGACTCAGTTCCGGTGGCAAGTCATTCACTTGTACTTCTTGAGAAGTCGCCATAACCGTGATCCAACGACAAACATTCTCTAACTGTCTGACATTACCCGGCCATTGTGAGGCTGCGAGTTTGGTTTCAGCTCCTTTGCTGAGAATTTTCATTTCAACATCCAATTCTTTTGCTGCTTTGCGTAAGAAATGCTGAGCGAGTAAAGGAATATCTTCGCGTCGTTCATGTAAGGACGGGATATGCACTTTAATGACGTTGAGACGGTGATATAAATCTTCCCGGAAAAGATTATCAGCAACGCGTTGTTCTAAATTTTGGTGTGTCGCGGCAATGATCCGTACATTTACACTCACGGGGGTCGTACCCCCGACGCGATAAAACTGCCCATCAGCCAAAACCCGTAATAAGCGAGTTTGGATATCCAAAGACATATCGCCAATTTCATCTAAAAACAATGTGCCACCATTGGCCTGTTCAAAGCGCCCTTGACGAGTTGTTTGTGCGCCAGTAAAAGCGCCTTTTTCATGACCGAATAGTTCCGATTCGATCAAGTCAGCAGGGATCGCTGCCATGTTTAACGCTATGAAAGGCTTATCATTCCGTGGGGAATGTTTGTGCAGTGCATGTGCGACTAATTCTTTCCCTGTACCTGATTCACCGTTAATGAGGACCGAAATAGAGGACCGAGCTAAACGTCCAATCGCACGAAACACCTCTTGCATCGCAGGTGCCGCACCAATAATTTCAGAGGCAATTTCTGGCTCTTTTACTTTCCGTTGCCGATTATTTTCACGTGCATGTTGAAGTGCTCGCTGGGTCAGATTGACCGCTTCATCAATGTCAAAGGGCTTAGGCAAATATTCAAATGCACCACTTTGGTACGCATTGACTGCACTGTCTAGATCGGAGTGCGCTGTCATAATAATAATCGGCAAGCCGGGATATTTTTTATGAATTTCTTCTAACAGAGATAACCCATCCATTTGTGGCATTTTTACATCTGAGATAATGACTTCAGGTGCTTGCCCAGATTCAATTTGGCGTAATAAATCATGGGGATTAGCAAAACAGCAGCATTCAATTTTTGCTGTCATCAGCGCTTTTTGTAATACCCAGCGAATAGAGTCGTCATCATCAATGATCCATACGGGTTCATTATTCATGTCTATTTCCTTGTGCAATGGGTAGATAAATTATAAATTCAGTCAGGCCTTTACGACTTTCTAAATCTATCTTCCCGTGATGATGCTCAATAAGTGTTTGAGCAATCGATAAGCCCAAACCCGTACCGTCTGCTTTAGACGTGACCATAGGGTAAAAAAGTGTATCTTTAATGTGCTTTGCGATCCCTGGCCCGTTGTCGTAAATAGATATTTTGGCACATAGGGGGACTTTTTCACCTTGGATTATATGGTTGCGTTCAACGCGGGTTTTGATTCGCAATTTAGGTATCTTGGATTGTGATTCGACCAGCGCTTGCATACCGTTACGCACAATATTCAATATGGCTTGTTGTAACATATCAGTATCAATCAACATGTCCGGAATACTGGGGTCATAATCTCGTATAATGTTGATGTTGTAAGGATTATCATTTTTGACTAATTGATGTACAGATTCTAGTGGTTGATGAATATTTGCGAGCGAAAAACTCGGTAAAGCGTTCGGACCGAGAAGTCGGTCAACAAGGTTGCGCAAACGGTCAGATTGTTCAATGATCATATTGGTGTATTCAGCCTGTTCTGCATCTTCCAATTCCATGGCCAGTAATTGTGCTGCACCACGGATTCCGCCGAGTGGATTTTTTATTTCATGCGCCAAGCCTCTCACTAACTGTTTAGCAGCCTGTTGTTGGGAGTGCTGCATATTTTCTTGTGAAATCCGTTTTTGCTGGTCAATGTGCTTGGCTTCAATCATCAAAGCAGGACAGTCATGCATTTCTAGATAGGTGATACTGATATCAAAGTGCAAAATACTCTCGTCATTCAAACAGATTTCGACATCATTCTGACTGAAACTCTCATGTGTATTGAATGCATTTATAACGACATCACAGTCCAGTGAACAAAAAGCAAACGCGTCAGTTATCGGCATACGATAAAGCTGCTTTCGGCCCGTAGATAGCTTGTCCAAAGCAGCATGATTGGCGTAAATAACCTGATAGTCTCGATTGATCACGATGACAGCTGTAATTAAATGTTCTAACAATTGACTATGATGTTGAAAAACCATAATTCCACTATGCACTAAATTGGTGCAATGTTCCATGTTTGCGCACACTTAATTGCAATAAAATAGTACTATTTTTGTGCTTGGTGCAAATAAAAGTCTTATGAAAATATAGTAGCAAGTATCTTGCCGTTTTTACCCGGGCTTTCAAAAAATAATATAGGAGTTTTGTGACCCTAATTGTGGAAGTTGATTCTGGCAGTTGAACGAAAAATTGACATAAATCGACCTTGTACTTAGCAGGATGGTCAATCGTTTTGCTGATTTATTTGACCTTAGCCAGCAACGAGATTTTAGAGTATGAAAAAGGCCTGCTAATGCAGGCCTTTGTGTAGTGTGTACAAGTAATGTAAACCGTAATTACACGCTGTAGTACATGTCAAACTCAACTGGGTGAGTTGTCATGTTAAGTAACTCAACTTCTTGAGACTTAAGTGCGATGTATGCATCAATTGAATCATCAGACATTACACCACCAGCAGTTAAGAACTCACGGTCTGCATCGAGTGCTTCTAGTGCTTGTTCTAGTGAATTAGCAACCGTTGGGATTGCCGCCGCTTCTTCAGCTGGTAAGTCGTACAAGTCTTTATCCGCTGCATCACCAGGGTGGATTTTGTTTTTGATACCGTCGATACCTGCCATTAACATTGCAGTGAATGCTAAGTAAGGGTTGGCAGTTGGATCAGGGAAACGAACTTCGATACGACGTGCGCGATCAGAGGTTACGAATGGGATACGGATTGATGCAGAACGGTTACGTGCAGAGTATGCCAACATAACAGGGGCTTCAAAACCTGGGACCAAACGCTTGTAAGAGTTAGTCGATGCATTCGCGAACGCGTTGATTGCACGCGCGTGCTTGATGATACCACCGATGTAGTAAAGCGCTTCTTCAGATAAACCCGCATATTTGTCACCGGCAAAGATGTTTTTGCCATCTTTGCTGATTGATTGGTGACAGTGCATACCAGAACCGTTGTCACCAACTAGTGGCTTAGGCATAAAGGTCGCAGTCTTGTCGTATGCGTGTGCAACATTGTGAACAACATACTTATAGATTTGGATTTCGTCAGCTTTTTTGACCATTGTGTTAAACAAGCAAGCGATTTCGTTCTGACCTGCTGTTGCAACTTCGTGGTGATGTGCTTCAACGGTTAGCCCCATTTCTTCCATAACCATACACATTGCTGCACGCATGTCGTGAGCTGAATCGACTGGGGGAACTGGGAAGTAACCGCCTTTCACACCTGGACGGTGGCCAAGGTTACCATTATCGTACTCAGTGCCTGAGTTCCATTTTGCTTCTTCGTCATCGATTTTGTAGAAAGAGCCCGCCATGTCAGTGTGGAATTTGACATCGTCAAACAAGAAGAATTCAGGCTCTGGACCGAATAATACTGTATCACCAATACCTGTAGATTTTAGGTATTCTTCTGCGCGTTTTGCAACAGAGCGAGGATCACGGTCATAGCCTTGCATTGTAGAAGGTTCAAGAATATCACAGCGGATATTAACTTGAGTTTCTTCTGCAAACGGGTCAACAACAGCGGTTTCTGGGTCAGGCATCAACACCATGTCTGATTCGTTGATACCTTTCCAACCTGCAATCGATGAGCCATCGAACATTTTACCTTCTTCGAAAAAATCTTCATCGACTTGATGGGTAGGAATAGAAACGTGTTGCTCTTTACCTTTAGTGTCCGTAAAACGAAGATCAATAAATTTCGCTTCGCTTTCCTTAATGAGTTCTAACGCCTTCTCAATTGACATTCTGTTCTCCAATTTGTTTGTGTTTTGATACTAATGTTGCCATTAATAACGTGTAAGCAAATATTATGCCAAAACAAGCCTATGCATTTTTGTTGACCTGTAGGGGTCTTACTGGCGCAACACATTGAATTATCATTATCTTTGGCACCAAAATAGTGCATTGTGTATCAATATGGTGCGCTGCTTTGGGTTAGTTTGTTTTGCAGTCGTGCTACCTTAGTCAGTTCACGCAGGAAATACTATAAGACTCATGGCGTAAATTTGCTAATAAAATGTCGATAAATTTAACCTTTTTGTAGAAAGTTAAGGCTTTACCCGTGTGAACTGGATAAAACAATACTTCTCAGTAACGTCAACTATTTCAATTGGTTAGTGGCTTGAGTTCAAAAAAACAACTTATTTACTGGTATCTCAGTTGATATAAATAGCTTATTGTCGAATAAGTCTGTACAATTCGCGCCCATAAATCAGCGTGCTAATGTCGGTGTGCTGAAAAATTTGTTAAAAGAGAGTAGCATCATGTCTGCAGCACAGACTTCCATTGAAAATTTGAGAAATATCGCGATTATCGCGCACGTTGACCACGGTAAAACAACATTGGTCGACAAACTCCTACAACAATCTGGGACTTTGGAAAGTCGTGGTGAGAGTGAAGAACGCGTCATGGATAGCAACGATATCGAAAAAGAACGCGGTATCACGATTCTGGCAAAAAACACGGCTATTAACTGGAATGATTACCGAATTAACATTGTAGACACGCCAGGACACGCTGATTTTGGTGGTGAAGTAGAGCGTGTTATGTCAATGGCTGACTCTGTACTATTACTTGTTGATGCGCAAGAAGGCCCCATGCCACAAACGCGCTTTGTAACGCAAAAAGCTTTTGCGCAAGGATTGAAACCGATTGTGGTTATCAACAAAATCGACAAGCCAGGCGCACGTCCTGATTGGGTCATGGACCAAGTATTTGATTTGTTCGATAACTTAGGCGCGACCGACGAGCAATTAGACTTTGACGTGGTATACGCTTCTGCATTAAACGGTTGGGCATCGATGGACGCAGACGAGCAAGGTACTGACATGACGCCATTGTTCGAAGCGATTGTTGAGAAAGTTGCGCCACCAGCAGCTGATCCAGAAGGTGCATTCCAAATGCAAATCTCTCAGCTTGATTACAACTCTTACTTAGGTGTAATCGGTGTTGGCCGCATCAAGCGCGGTTCTGTGAAGCCTAACCAGCAAGTCACTGTGATTGGCGCAGACGGTAAAACGCGTAATGGTAAAGTCGGTATCATTCAAGGTTACCTTGGCCTTGAACGTCATGAAGTACCATCAGCATCTGCGGGTGATATCATCGCAATCACGGGTTTGGGTGAGCTTAAAATTTCAGATACCATCTGTGATGTGAATGCAGTAGAGGCGCTACCAGCGTTATCTGTCGACGAACCAACCGTCACCATGACTTTCCAAGTGAACACCTCACCATTTGCGGGTAAAGAAGGTAAATACGTCACGTCACGTAACATCCTTGAGCGTCTGCAGAATGAATTAGTGCACAACGTTGCATTGCGTGTTGAAGAAACGGGTGACCCGGATAAATTCCGTGTATCAGGCCGTGGTGAATTGCACTTAGGTATTTTGATTGAAAACATGCGTCGTGAAGGTTACGAGCTAGCGGTTTCACGTCCAGAAGTTATCATCAAAGAAGTTGATGGCGAGTTACAAGAACCGTTTGAAACACTGACAATCGACTGTGAAGACGAACACCAAGGTTCTATTATGGAGCAACTTGGTTTGCGTAAAGCTGAGCTACGCGATATGTCTCCAGATGGTAAGGGCCGTATTCGTATGGACTTCATCGTGCCTTCGCGTGGCTTGATTGGTTTCCAAACTGAATTTATGACTTTGACGTCTGGCTCGGGTTTGTTGTATCACACGTTTGATCATTACGGTCCGTTTAAAGGCGGCGAAATCGGTCAGCGTAAGAATGGTGTATTGATTGCCAACGCTGCCGGTAAAGCATTGACTAACGCATTGTTTAACTTACAGGAACGCGGTCGTTTGTTCATCGGTCACGGTGTAGAAGTGTATGAAGGTATGATCATTGGCATTCACAGCCGTGACAACGATCTGACTGTTAATGCGCTTAAAGGTAAGCAGTTGACTAACGTACGTGCATCAGGTACTGATGAAGCGCAAACATTGGTACCACCAATCAAAATGACACTTGAACAAGCTTTGGAGTTTATTGATAACGACGAGCTCGTTGAAGTGACCCCTGAAAGTATCCGTATTCGTAAGAAACTACTCACGGAATCAGATCGTAAGCGCGCATCACGTCAAAAAGATGCATAAGCACACCTCCATGAATCCAAAAAACGCACCCTAGGGTGCGTTTTTATTTTGAGCCGCTGTATCATTATTCTAAGATACAAGTAGCACGTTATTCTAATTCAAACGCCGTCCAGTCTTTGTAGGTTTTGACGCGTTCTATCCCTTCGCCAATTTCTAATTCGACGGCGGCCGCGAGGCTGGCATCGCGTGCAATTACGTCACCTACCGCAATTAACGTGAGATCGGCATCGGTATCGGCTAATTCATCGCCACAGCTAAACTGCCAATCGCCTTCGGCATCACGCACAACCTGTAAGACCGCTGCACCGCTTGCCACATGCGGACAGATAAAAACGCCAAAATCAGGGCGAAACTGTTTATTTTTTGTGGTTTTTTTAGGCATATCC
>JBEVCF010000105.1:0-5437 GCA_040514355.1 Glaciecola sp. | reverse complement strand
ATATTAGAGTTGAATATTATACTACTAGCCAAGACAAAGACAGATGAAGGTGGTTTAATGTAGCTCTGAGTTTTTTAAATGTTAATTACGAGCTAGCCCATGTCTTTAGTCAACGAAACCTGTCATAACACGATGCAAGATGCCGCCACACAGTCGGCTTTTAACTTTGATGAACGCGTCGATCGGCAAGGTACTTATGCGTTTAAATGGGAGAAGTATCAAGGTCAAGATATCTTACCCATGTGGGTCGCAGACACCGAATTTAAGATAGCTCCGGCTATATCACAAGCATTACAAGCGCATCTAGCACATAGCGTATTGGGCTATCATTTACCTAGCCAACATGTACCTGCGAATGCTGCAGTCGTGCATTGGTGTGAACAGCAATACGGTTGGACTATCGACCCAGAATGGATTGTTTGGACACCTGGTGTGTGCCCGGCATTCAATATGGCAGTACGCGCGTTTTGCCCAAAAGGTGAAACAACATTAGTACAAACACCCAATTATCCCCCACTCTTGGCTGCACCCGCAAATCAAGGCGCCCAATCACTAGAAGTACCGACTATTTGGGAAGACGGTAAATGGATGATTGATCTCGATGCGCTAGCCAAAGCCGCGCAAGCACCTGAGGCCAAATTATTCATCATGTGTAACCCTATGAATCCAGTTGGTAGCGTATTATCTGAGGCGCATCTTACTCAAATTGCTGAAATTTGTGCAGCCAATGATGTCATTTTGTGCAGTGACGAAATCCATTGTGATTTAATTTTGGATGATTTCCCACATTTACCTGCAGGGGCACAACCTGCTTTGCAAGACCGTTCGATTACGCTAATGGCAGCGAACAAAACATTTAATGTTGCAGGTCTTGGAGCATCTTTTGCGATTATTCCTAATCCTCAGATCCGTCGACGTTTCAGTCGTGCAGGTCAAGGTATGGTGCCTTGGGTAAACATCATGGGCTTGATCGCGACTGAGGCTGCTTTTACACGTTGTGATGCTTGGTTAGCTGCGCAAAAAGCTTACCTCAAAGCGAATCGTGACCACCTAACGACAGCAATTAACAATATCCCAGGACTCAAAGCGTCAGCGCCACAGGCGACGTTTTTGTTATGGGTTGACGCTTCTGGTTTGGGAGTAGAGGATGTCCAAAAATGGGCTGAGAGCAAAGGTGTAGGTCCATCGCCAGGGATCGATTTTGGTGACAAGCGCTTTTTCCGTCTCAATTATGGTGTGAGCCGAGCGATGTTGGATGAGGTCATTACTCGCTTACAGCAGTAACCGTCATCCTTTAATTGCGATAGAGTGTTTTGATGATGTGGTAACCAAATTTCGTTTTAATTGGACCATGTAAGGTCAAGATCGGCTTTTTAAACACCACATCATCAAATGCTTTGACCATTTGTCCGCGTCGGAATTCACCCAGCTCTCCACCTTTCTTACCTGAAGGACAGATGGAGTGTTTTTTGGCGAGTTGCGCAAAGGATTTCCCTTTTTGCAATTGCTGCAAAATTGCGTTCGCTTCACGCTCGGTTTTGACCAAAATATGTACGGCACTCGCGCTCGCCATAATAATTCCTTGTTTGTTTAAAATGATATGAAATTGGTGTTGCAACGCACAAAGTTGCGATTGAGTTACTGACAGGCTAGACAGTTTGAACATGCTATTGTTGTCCTAAATCTGTTATCCTGAAGCTAATAATAGCAGAAAAAGCATGAGAACCCTATGAGTGCGTTAGCCGAGTTATACCAAGAAAACGATTTTCAATCCGTGTTGCACGCACAAGATATTGTCACTGGGATCATTTACGGGGTGAGTATGACGCCTGAGATCCCCATGCCTGAGCAATGGATTGGCTGGACGCTTGCTAATGCTGATGTGATGCAAGACGCCGCAAAAATGGAGCGGATTGGTGATGCATTGATGAATGCATTAGCCAATACTCTCCAAGCGCTGGCTGAACATGACTTAGGATGTGCCGCGACGTGGGAATATGATGCGAATAGTCAAAGTGTGAACGCACCTTGTCAGTTGTTTTTGGTTGGTTTGTTATTGGCTCATGAACAATCTCAAGATGTGTGGCAAAGCGCGTGGGATAAGCTCCCAGAAGTGGATAAAGTCGAGCAAGCAAATCATTTAACGCATTGCTTAAATATGTTCTCGACCTTTGTTGATGTTGATCAGGCTCTAGCGCGCGCAGGGGAAAATGCTGATACCTTAGCTCAAGCTCTACCTCAGATTTTCACTCAATTGCCGAGCACATTGCTACAGTACAATGAGCTAAGTGGATTGCTTGGGAGTTATTTACCCGAACAGTTTGCGTGCTTTGCTACAGCGGATGATGACTAAACGTCGGCCTTAAGTTCTGCCTAAAATGGTTTGACTATAGCTAAGATAACAACCGCTAACACCAATAATACCGGTGCTTCATTGAGGATCCGATAGAATTTAGGGCTTTTGATATTTTGGTCTTGAGCTAAGTCCCGCATGATGGTGTACAAATATCCGTAGTAGCCATATAACACAACCAGCAAGGTCAACTTTGCATGCAACCATGCCGAAGCGGCAAACCATGCCATACCATATTCAGCTATTAACCACACGCCAAAAACGAGTGTTAACAAGGCAAATGGAAAGACGAAAAACCACAAGCGCCGCTGCATGATTTTAAAGGTGTCGCGCGTCACTTGGTTCTCCGTCTCGGCAAAATAGACGAACAATCGAGGCAAATAAAATATCCCAGCCATCCAGGCGACCATAAAAAAAACATGAAACGCTTTAAGCCATAAAATCGTCACATTGCCTCCTTATTAATGTTGTTGTGTTTAGAAATCTTGTTGAAACAAATACGCATGTAAACTATTCCAGGTAATAATACCATGAATGTTTTGCGCGCTTGGACAGGTAATTAAAACGGCGCCTTGACGTTTTACTTTGAGCAAGTCATATACTTCGGACAATGTATTTTGATAGGACAAAATTGCTAGGGGACTAAACAATAATGGTGTGCGTTCACTTTCCGCATGCATACTCTCAAGTGTCGTATTAGGGGTTGCTAGCTGATAATCAAAAGGCCCTGCTAGCTCCAGGCTGTGTGCATTTTCTGCAAATCTATCATGTGCGTTGACGTCAGCGTAATAGTCAGGGTTGATAGACCGAATCAGATAATAATCATCGGGTTGTGCACGGACTGCTTGGACCAATTCGGACCTGGCATCTGGAGCATAAATGTGAATGTTCGTTTGTGCTAAAGCTAATACGCCGGTGCGCTGTAAGTTCTGGGTAATAGCACTGTGCCGGTAGGGGAGTCCTTGTAGCTCTAATTGCTGGATAAAGATAGAACGATTCTTACAAACTTGATGTGACATAATATAGGCAGGCACAATGACCAGAATACACGGTAATATAATTTGTGGGGCATAAGACAACTCCATAACGGCAGACAATGCAGCCATCGGAGCATTAATCACTGCTGCAAGCATACCCGCTACCCCCAATAAGACAAATGTATCGTGATATTGATTTGTCGCTAGTATTGACTGCAGTGGGTAAGCTAACAATGCACCGGCAAACATACCGATGATCATAACAGGGCCAATTAGTCCACCGGGGATCCCCAGTCCAATCGCCACACAACCAAGCACAAATTTCGCCAAAAAAATCACAAATAGCGTTTGGAACTCAACATTACTATTTAGTAAAGCATGAACCGATAAAAATTCTCCTCCCATCGCATCAGGAATAAACACGCCAATACATCCAGTAAACAAAGCGGCGATAAGAAAGCGCTTTGCTAAACTCATTGTTTGACACGTGCGCATGAGCACCATTAATTGATGATTAAAAAAGGCTGCTAGAGCACCTAGGCCCAAACCAAAAACAATCAAGTAGAGATAAATCCATGAATCTATACTCGTGAACGCTAAAAAGAGCAGGACGGTGCCATCTCCAAATATCATTCGCGTAAGCACGGAACCAATTGCGGCGGCGAGCATAATAGGGATAAAGACATGGATTCGGTAATCGCGAAGCACCACTTCCATCACAAATATCATTGCGGCAAAAGGGGTATTGAAAGATGCTGAAATACCAGCAGCAATCCCACATCCCGCCATAATTCGAATACAGTTATACGGTAACTTTAAGCCATCGCCAATGAAGCTACTTCCCGATGCTCCCAAGTGTACGGAAGGCCCCTCTCGACCAACGAAAAAGCCACTGGCAATGGCAAATACACCACCAAAAAATTGGTTGATAGTAGATCGAAGTGGCATTAAGCCAAAGTGACTGCTCATGCGATGAATCGCAAATGGGATCCCAACGCGGTAATGTGAAAATCCGATACTCGTTGCGACCAAGTAGATCGCGAAAATGCCTAAAAAAGGTAGCCCCAAACGGCCCCACCAGGGCAAAGCGTCAAACGCACCAAGTTCGGGTAACAGCAACAGTTGAAGTTGCTCATAGGCTAGCCTAAATAATATGATCACACACGCTGCACATGTACCAGCAAGGACGCCAAGTAAACTCAGTTGCCATGAAGTACGAGGTTGTGAAACGACTTCTCGGAAGTGATGCAGCGTCATAAAAATAATCGATGAATGAACATAGGGTTTGAGTGTATCATAGACTGGATTAGTCCTTGAATGCATAGTGGAAGAAAAAAGTGTCGACCCGATATCGAACATTTACATTTAGCCAAGCACGCTTAACAGTATTGTCTGTGCTTGTGATGGTAGTGGGTGCACTGTTAGGATTTTTATATGCAGGGCATTTTGTCACCGACCAACGAAACGTGATATCCCAGATGAAAGGTTCGCTGGTTCACGCACAGCGTGAAAACGAACGTTTACTAACTATGTTAAGTGAGCAAAAAGTCGCACTGGCTATGCATGAAGCTAATGAAGCGATCACTTTGGAACAGATGCAACAGATGGTTTCTGAGCGGCAGATGCTGCAACAACAAATTTCTCAGTATCAACAAGTCCTTAACAGTGGTGAAAAAGATGGTTACCTAGCGATTCAAAAAGCGAGTGTGACGAGTTTGTCTGAGGACAATGTCGTTCTGTTGACGTTATTATTGGTGCAAGGTCGCGCGATCAAATCTACGATTTATGGCCAACTAGACATGACCTTAGAAGGTATCAAAGCGGGGAAAACTGTTGAGTATGACTTAGCTGATTTGTTGACGACATCCAGTGTGTTTGTCGAAGATAATAGTAGCTTAAGTTACAAGTATCAGTATTTTTTGGAACGGTTTTACGTGTTAGCCATACCCGAGGGGTTTACGCCCATTAAATTGTCTATTTCTTCAAATGTAATGCAATGGAAACGCAAGCGTGAAACGTTTAACCAGACTTACGCTTGGCAAGATTTAGTTTCCTAATACGTTGCGCTAAATAAATACCTTAATACTTGATGAAAACACTCAAGTAT
>JBEVCF010000104.1:52293-71839 GCA_040514355.1 Glaciecola sp. | reverse complement strand
AGCAATTAGCCTTAATTAAGCAACAAATGTTCGTATTATTGATGTTTTATGATTAAAATGTTGGCCGAAATAATTCGACACAATCAAAAGTGGTGCGACGAGCTTTTGCAAAGGAATGCAGCATAGACCAAAACACAACGGAATTCTAAGCTTGTACAGAGTCCATCTCTCGCTTCAAAAGCATAAAAAAATAAAGCACTGCAAAACAAGTAGGTTTTAACGCACTGGAAGTGTGTTAAAGCGGTAAACCCGATAAAACAGGACCCATCATGACAACTGATACTGCAAAGATCATCTATACGATTACGGACGAAGCGCCAGCGTTGGCGACTTACTCGTTACTGCCTATTATTCAAGCATTTTCTGCTTCTTCAAACATTGCGGTTGAAACGCGCGATATTTCATTAGCAGGTCGTATTATAGCGAATTTTCCTGAGTATTTAAGTGAAGAACAACGCATTGGGGATGCACTTGCAGAATTAGGTGAGTTGGCCAAAACACCTGAAGCAAACATCATTAAACTGCCTAATATCAGTGCTTCTGTACCTCAACTTCAAGCTGCGATTAAAGAATTACAAGCAAAAGGTTATGCCCTTCCTGAGTATCCTGAAAATCCAAAAGATGAAGCAGAGCAAGCGATCAAAGATAAGTACGCTAAAGTGTTAGGCTCTGCTGTAAATCCAGTATTACGTGAAGGTAACTCTGACCGTCGTGCACCTGGCTCAGTCAAACAATATGCTAAGAATAATCCTCACTCAATGGGTGAATGGTCAAAAGATTCCAAGTCACATGTTGCACACATGGAAGCTGGTGATTTCTTTGGCACTGAACAAGCAGTCACTGTGTCTGGTAATCAGGACGTACGCATTGAATTTGTTGGCAATGATGGCCAAACAAAGGTTCTTAAAGAGCGCGTTGCATTATTAGACAAAGAAGTCATTGACTGTTCCGTCATGAACAAAAAAGCCTTGGTCGCATTTTTTGAAAAAGAAATTGCTGCTGCAAAAGACGAAGACGTATTGTTATCATTGCACATGAAAGCGACGATGATGAAAGTGTCTGATCCCGTTATTTTCGGTCATGCGGTAGAAGTATTCTACCAAGACGTATTTGCCAAGCATGCTGATACATTCTCCGAAATTGGTGTGGATGTAAATAATGGTTTAGGTGATGTTTATGCCAAAATTGAAAAATTAGGCGCAGACAAAAAAGCCGAAATCGAAGCGGATATTCAAGCGGTATATGCAACGCGTCCTGCTATGGCGATGGTCGATTCTGATCGTGGCATCACTAACTTACACGTACCTAGCGATATTATTATCGATGCGTCAATGCCAGCAGCGTTACGTGCTTCAGGTCAGATGTGGGGGCCAGATGGTCGCCAAAAAGACACCAAATTTATGATCCCAGACCGTTGTTACGCGGGTGTTTTCCAAGCCGTGATCGATTATTGTAAAGAACATGGTGCATTCGATCCTCGTACCATGGGCACGGTACCAAACGTGGGCTTGATGGCACAAAAAGCAGAAGAGTACGGTTCACACGATAAAACGTTCATTCTATCCGCTGCAGGTAAAGTCAATGTGGTGAGTGCAGACGGTAATGTAATAATGAGCCAAGATGTCGAAGCAGATGACATTTTCCGCATGTGTCAGGCAAAAGATGCGCCGATCCAAGATTGGGTAAAATTAGCGGTTAACCGTTCGCGTTTGTCTAATACACCAGCTGTTTTCTGGTTGGATGAAAACCGTGCTCACGATGCTGAAATGATCAAGAAAGTGAATACTTACCTTGCTGATCACGATACTACGGGTTTAGATATTCAAATCATGGCGCCGGTTGATGCGGCACGTCACACGTTAGCGCGTTGTGGCAAAGGCTTGGATACAATTTCGGTCACCGGTAACGTATTACGTGACTACTTGACAGATTTATTCCCAATTTTAGAACTGGGCACGTCTGCCAAAATGCTATCTATTGTGCCATTGATGAACGGTGGTGGTTTGTTTGAAACGGGTGCAGGTGGTTCAGCACCAAAACACGTGCAGCAGTTTGAAAAAGAAAATCACCTTCGTTGGGACTCTTTGGGTGAATTCCTCGCATTAGCTGCATCACTCGAGCACCTCGCTAACACAGCAGGTAATCCTAAAGCACAAGTGTTAGCGGATACGCTTGATCAAGCGACGGCGAAATTCTTAGAACAGAACAAGTCTCCATCGCGTAAAGTCAATGAGCTTGATAACCGTGGCTCACACTTCTATTTAGCTATGTATTGGGCTGAAGCTTTAGCGTCTCAAACGGCAGATACAGAGCTTAAAGCGCAATTCACACCAGTTGCTACGGCAATGGCTGAACAAGAAGCGACTATCATTGCTGAGTTGAACGGTGCTCAAGGCGTAGCGATGGATATTGATGGCTATTACTTTGCTGATCCGGCTAAAGGCAGTGAGGCTATGCGTCCAAGCGCAACATTAAATGCGATTATTGATGCACTGAACTAGGGCAATATCTAACTATTACAAAACCTGATGGTGATTTTCTTGTGTCTTAACATATAAGGCAGGTAAATCGTACATCAGGTTTTTTGTATTTGCTCAACTATCGACTTTGCGCTATGTTGTGATACCTATTAACAAGAAGGAAATGACCATGTTACAGTATGTCACGGTCGGTGTGTCCGACATGGAGAAAGCAACAGCATTCTACACCAAGCTTCTAGCTCCAATGGGCTTGACTAAACTATTCGCCAAAGACCGCATCGCGTTTTTTGGGAAAGATATGCAGTCCCCTGTATTTGCGATTTGTATTCCGCACAATCAAAATGACCCACATCCAGGCAATGGCAACATGTTTGGCTTTGCACCGGGTAGCAAAGAACAGGTGGATGAATTACATGCGTTGGCTATATCGTTAGGTGCGACTGACGAAGGTGCACCAGGGCAACGTTTACCTAACATGTTTTACGGTGGCTATTTCCGTGATTTAGATGGAAACAAAGGGGTGTTCCATCACTTTGGTTGACACCAGTATTGCTTTACCGATTAGCCCTCACCTTGATTCTATCCTAGCAGAACTCCTGGCTCAGCGTAGATTAGTGTTAAACGCAGAGCCTGGAGCAGGTAAGTCTACTGCGGTCCCGCTGGCATTGCTAAAGGCAGATGTCTTTACCGAATCATTGATAATCATGCTCGAGCCACGTCGAGTAGCCGCTACTTCCCTTGCTTATTATCTTGCTTCACAACTGGGTGAAACAGTGGGTGAACAAGTGGGTTATCACATTCGTCATGAATCTAAACGCAGCGCACAAACCCGTTTGTTGATTGTGACAGAGGGGATGTTGACGCGAATGTTACAAAACGATCCTGAGTTAGACGGGGTAGGTTGTATCATTTTTGATGAATTTCACGAGCGCTCAGTACCAGCTGATTTGGGTTTGATGTTGGGTTATGAAGTACAACAAAGTCTACGTGATGATTTGCATATCTTGGTGATGAGTGCGTCGATGGATACGCCAAAAGTGGCACAGTACTTGGGTAATGCTCCAACCATTTCTGTGCCTGGACGCACATTCCCCGTGGCGATTGAGTACTGTGATGGGTTCTCATTAAACATGCCACATTACCAGCGCCAAGCAGCATTATCGAAAGTACTACAGCGTGTCATGACCACTCAAGATGAAGGGGATGTGCTGGTATTTTTGCCCGGTCAGCGCGATATTCAGCTCGCTTTAGAGTGGTGCAAAGCGCACATGCCAGAGGTGCCTGTATTTGGTTTTTATGGTGCGCAAGCACTCGCTGAACAGAGCGAAGTGTTGGCCAGAAAAGAAGGTCCTACGGCTATAATCTTTGCGACGAATATTGCCGAAACGAGCCTCACATTGCCGCGAGTGACCACGGTCATTGACAGTGGCTTTGAAAAGCGTGCAGAGTACGATGTGAAGTCTGGTGCCACGAGGTTAACAACGGCTCGGATAGCCCAAGCGTCAGCTATTCAACGCGCTGGTCGTGCTGGTCGGGTACAAGCTGGACGTTGTGTGCGTTTGTGGTCTGAGTCGCAAGTGTTAGCGGCCTTTGCTCCGTTGCCGATCACGCAGACTGATTTGGCTGATACCTTATTAGAATGTGCTATTTGGGGAATGACCGACTGGACAACCATACCGTGGATAGATCCACCTCCTCAAGCGCATATTGAGCAAGCAAAAGAGATGCTTGTTGAACTTGGATTATGGCAAGAGCAGCGCGTGACTGAACTGGGTAAACAGGTAAACAAGATGGGCATATCGGTACGTTCTGCTGTTATGCTGTTAAGTGCACACAACACACAGACTTGTGCTGCTGCATTAGCTTTAGCGTGTTTGTTAGGGGAGCGAGACATTCTGGTGGGGACAGCGCAAGTAGATATGCATCTGCGTGTAGTCGCATTTTTATCGGCGTTTTATCAACAAAGTAAGACTGCTTTCATGCAGCTACATCGGCGCACCATCACACATGCCATAAAGACCGCTCGGAGTTTACAACGACACCTATCTCATACCAACTTTAATGATGTCATTCCCAGTCCATATGACTTGTTTTCTATTGCATTTAAAGGCATGCCGGAGCGTTTGGCTAAGTGGACAGGTAAGGGATATACTCTAGCCAATGGACGTGGTGTGATTTTGCATGACAGCGATCCTTTGTATGGAGAACCTTGGTTGTTGGTGCTGGATTTTGATGCGCAGCAACAAGGGGGACGCATTTACTTAGCCATGGCGGTAGAGGGATCTTGGATCCAACAATGCGCCACGCTTACCGAGCGTATTAGCACGGAGTATGATGTACAGAAAAAGACGTTCAAAGTCTACATACAACAATGTTATCGAGCATTAGTCGTTACTCAGCAGCGAGTTACTACCCTCTCCGAAGCACAATCTATTGACGTGCTAAAACAAGCGATTGCCAAACATGGTTTAACCGTTTTGCGTTTTGATGAGGCCTGCCAAGCATGGTGTAAGCGTTTGACTTGGCTAGCGGGACACTGCCCAGATAGATTGCCAGATGTATCTGAGGTTGCGTTAATGGCAGACTTAGACACCTGGTTTGTGCCGTACTGTGCGGGCAAACATTTAGCACAAATGCAAAACATGCCACTGTTACCATTGTTACAGGCGTATCTTGATTATGAGCAAACACAATGGCTCGCACGACATGCGCCCGAACAGTATCGCAGTCCAACGGGTAAAACTTTCGTTATTCGTTATGGAGTGGGGCAACCACCGACGGTGTCGTTGCCTTTACAAATGGTGTTTGGTGAGTTGACATCCCCGTTACTCGCTGAACAGCAAGTGCCGCTGCGCTTTGAGTTGCTATCACCGGCGCAACGCCCTATCCAAATGACGGCTGATTTAGCAGCGTTTTGGCAAAGTAGCTACCACGACGTTGCTAAGGACATGCGTGGTCGCTACCCAAAACATCGCTGGCCGGAAGACCCTTTGTCAGAATCAGCGGGTCATTCCTTAAAATCACGTGGACAGGGTTGAGGTGGGGATAAGTCAACCGTCGGGTCAAAGATTCTATCCCAGATCAAACCGAGTGTGGCTAAATCAGGTCGCTCAGTCGTTTGTGCATAGGTACCGGGCTGCCATGGGCTGTCTGGCGATGCCCGTTGACCCACTGTAAAATTAAACGCATAAAAACACTCTGCGCCCATTCTCAGATCAGACATAACTAAGGTGTCGTCTTGTATGGCAATTTTATACAAACCTTTGGTAAACCATTGTAAGCGTTGTACAAGGGGTTCGTCTTTGAGGACTTGTAATTCCTTGAAGGATGAAGCATAGCGAGTGAATTGATATTGCTCAGGTCGATCAAACACAGAGGCATACACCACGTCATAATGCGTTTCATAATGCACCACGATCCGCCACAACAGAGTGGAAAGCGGTGCAGGAGTACTAACATAAGCAGTTGGTTGTGCAGCTTGGTCTTGTAGCAAAGCCCGCATATTGTGATCGATCATATACTTAGCGCTAAAGCTCCACATTAAGTACAACGAACTCAAGGCTAAACCAATCCTATTGAGTCGTTGGCGCCACTGTACCGGAATCGCTTTAACACAGGCCAAACCCATTCCACATAACAAAGGTAGCGTGTATGCGGGGTCAATAATAAACAGATTTGACCAGCCAAAGGGATATTCTGTCAGTGGCCATAAGAGTTGCGTGCCATATACCGTGCAGGTATCAAGCAGGGCATGGGTAGCAAGCGTGAGGTAAATCATCAACGACCAGTGCCATAGTGAAATGGCCTTAGTCCGATGTAGGATTTGAGCAAACCACGCAATAAACGGTGTCGCGATGGGCTGTATCAGCAGGGAATGACTAAAACTGCGGTGGTAGGTAAAGTCCTCAACCGCGCCACCATATGGGATAAGCACATCTAAATCGGGCAGGGTACCCAAAGCGGCACCCCACAAGATGGCTTTGCGACCCAGTGGTTTGCCCAATACGGCATAACCGACTGCGCCGCCTAGTGCGATTTGCGTTAGCGAATCCACGCGTTAAGGTTTAGTGGGGAGTTCGAGTGTACGCACGCCCATATTCCATAATGTAAAGCCATAGATATCTGCATACTGCTCGATCGTTTTACTCACAGGGGTACCTGCGCCATGCCCAGCATCTTCCTCAATTCTAATCAGCGTTGGATTACTGCCTTGTTGGTTCTCTTGTAATACCGCCGCAAACTTGAACGAATGCGCAGGCACCACGCGGTCATCGTGATCCGCAGTGGTGATCATGGTGGCCGGATAGGCAATAGGTTTGACGTTGTGTACCGGCGAGTAACCGAGTAAGTATTCAAACATTTCTTTGCTTTGCTCAGACGTGCCGTAATCATACGCCCAGCCAGCACCAGCGGTGAAAGTATGGTAGCGTAGCATATCCAGTACGCCGACTGCGGGCAGTGCAACGGCAGCGAGATCCGGACGTTGCGTCATCACTGCGCCAACCAATAAACCCCCGTTTGAACCTCCACTTAATGCGAGATAGTCGGAGCTAGTATACTTGTTGGCAAAGAGGTATTCAGCTGCAGCAATAAAATCATCAAATACGTTTTGTTTTTGTAACTGCGTACCTGCTTGGTGCCAGGCTTTACCGTACTCACCACCGCCGCGGATATTGGGGACGGCATAGATCCCGCCTAAAGCTAACCACGCGGCGCGAGTGGAGCTGTAACGCGGGGTCAAACTGATATTAAAACCACCGTAGCCGTAAAGAATAGTAGGGTTTTTGCCATTGAGTTCAGTGTCTTTATGATACGTAATGATCATAGGCACTTTCGTGCCATCTTTTGAGGTATAAAACACTTGCTCTGAGACATAGTCTGCACTATTGAAGGCGGTTTTGGGCTCGTTAAAGAGTTGGGATGATCCACTGTCTAGATCAAGACTATAGATTGAAGTGGGGGTTGTGTAATTGGCAAAGGTGAAGTAAGTTTTAGTCGCATCTTGCTTGGCACTGTACAGGCTCACACTACCTACACCAGGCATGGTGATTTCACGTACCTGTTTGCCATTCATATCGTATTGATACACTTTAGAAATGGCGTCGATCATGTATTCAGCAAAGATAAAGTCTCCGGCCACCGAAGGGCTTAGCACATGCTCGGTTTCGGGGATCACATCAACCCAGTTAGCCACCTGTGGGTCAGCAGCGTCAACTTTAACAATTTTGGTATTTGGCGCAGCCACATTGGTCACTAAATAAATATCATCACCGCGTGAAGTCAGCATGTAGACATCGCCTGTGACATCGGCTTTAACCGTTTTAAACCCTGCTTCTGGGTTATTCAAATCCATCAAAAAAGCTTTGTTACCCGAGGTTGAAATGGCTGCCGAGATAAGTAAAAAACGGCTGTCTTCGCTAACTTGTGCACCTACGTAACGGTGTTTTTCGGCTTCGGTGTGCCCAAATATTTTCCGATCGTCTGCTTGGGGTGTGCCAATTTTGTGGTAATACACTTTGTGCTGATCGGTTTTTTCACTCAGTTCAGAACCATCGGGCTTGTCATAACTGGAGTAGTAAAACCCTTCATTTTTATACCATGATAAGCCTGAAAATTTTACGTCTTGTAGTGGTTCACCAATGAACGCTTTAGTTGCAGTGTCAATCACATAGACTTGACGCCAATCACTGCCACCGGTAGATGTCTGATAAGCTGCTAGTGAACCGTCTTCAGAGAATCTAACGGTACTTAATGAAACCGTTCCATCGTCAGAAAAGGTATTGGGGTCAATAAATACCTCAGGCGCTTGGCCTTCTTTTTGACGATACAGTACGGATTGATTTTGCAGACCATCATTTTTGTAAAAATAGGTATAGTCACCTTCAACAAACGGGGCCGATACGCGTTCGTAGTTGATCAACTCGCGAACGACTTCACCAATTTGTTCTTTGTAGGGGATCTGTGCCAAGTAAGTTTGGGTAGTGTTATTTTGCGTTTTGACCCAGCTTTCGGTTTCTGGTGAACGATCATCCTCGAGCCAGCGATAAGGGTCAGGTACATCCGTACCAAAATAGGTATCCACAACATCACCTTTACGAGTAGTGGGATAGGTCACGGCGATCTCCTGTGCAGTGGTGGTAGATGCTTCTTTAGCTACTGTGGCTTCTGACTTTGAAGCGGGTTGACATGCGCTGAGACTGGCAAGTAAAGCAACGGTTATGCCTGTTTGGGTAATTGGGTGCATGAAGGTATTCCTTTATTGTTTTTCTGTCGTTTTTATTTTCCGCTAAAGATATGAAAAAACACTTGGTATAACAAGCTAATATCCTCTTTGATATTTCATTTATACGATGTTTTGTGTAAAAAAGTGTAAGATAAAAACGATGTACTAGGAAAAAAGAAGACGACGATGCAACTACGTGACCCGAGTTTGATCCAAACGCGTTTATATATCGATGGCACATGGTGTGCTGCCTCCAACGGACACACTTTTGCGGTGTATGATCCGGCCACCGGTGAGCATATCACGGATGTAAGTGCCGGCACCACACAGGATGCTGTTGTTGCGATAGAGAGTGCGAAACGCGCTTTTTCAACGTGGCGCAAAACCACCGCCAAAACGCGCAGTGAATTGCTATTGCGCTGGTATGCCGCGATTATCGACAATGCCGATGATTTGGCAATCATTATGACGCGTGAACAAGGCAAGCCTCTCGCTGAAGCGAAGGCCGAAATCATGTACGCGGCTTCGTTTATTCAGTGGTTCGCCGAAGAGGCCAAGCGGACGTATGGGGATGTCATTCCAACCACAGATAATGGTAAGCGCTTACTTACCTATAGGCAGCCGGTAGGTGTGGTGTCTGCGATCACCCCTTGGAACTTCCCCAGTGCAATGTTAACCCGTAAAGTGGCACCCGCATTGGCTGCAGGGTGTACGTTTGTGATTAAACCTGCCGAGCAAACACCACTGTCTGCTGCCGCATTAGTAGTGTTGGCTGAACGAGTTGGGGTCCCTGCAGGGGTCATTAATCTAGTGACAACCGACGATGCACCGGCCGTGGGTGAGGTGTTGAGTACGCATCCAGATGTAGCTAAATTGACATTTACAGGCTCTACGCCGGTGGGCAAGCGCTTATTGGCCCAAGCGTCCACTACGGTTAAGCGAGTATCGATGGAGTTAGGAGGCAATGCACCAGTGTTGGTATTTGCTGATGCGGATCTCGATCAAGCTGTGGCGGGTGTAGTGGCATCGAAGTATCGCAATGCAGGACAAACGTGTATCTGTATTAATCGGGTCTTGGTCGAGGCGTCTGTTGCCGAGGCATTTACAGTTAAACTTGCCGCAGCGGTAGATGCGTTGGTCGTTGGCAATGGGTTTGTTGATGGGGTTCAAATCGGCCCCTTAATATCAAGCGAAGCCAAACAAAAAGTGGCGCAGTTAGTGGATGCTGCCCTTGCTGATGGTGCGGAACTGAGAACACAACGCAGTATGGCTGATATCCTAGGAAATGATGTCGCTACTGAACAGTACTATCCACCGACCGTACTTGCGAATGTAGATACATCTATGGCGGTGGTACAACAAGAGATTTTTGGCCCTGTTGCTCCAGTCCTAACGTTTGAGGATGAAGCAGAGGCGATTGCGCTGGCTAATGCTACCCGTTTTGGTTTGGCAGCTTATGTGTTTACCGAAGATTACCGTCGTCAATGGCGGGTGTCAGAAGCCTTGGAATATGGCATGATCGGCATGAACGATGTGGCGTTTACATCCGAAGTGATCCCGTTTGGGGGAGTCAAAGAATCAGGGTTAGGTCGTGAAGGTTCAAAATACGGTATCGACGAATATATTGAGACCAAATTAGTCTGTATAGGTATGGCATAAATGCAGTTGGAAGAGATTGATAAAACCCGCTATCGCAAGCATTTAAACATCGTAATAGTGTGTTGTATAGTGGTGTTGGCTGCAGGTAGTTTGGGGATCGCACAAGCATTGATTGCACTTTACCCCAGTACTGAAGGGACGCATTTTCATTGGAATTTAACCGGTGTATTGGTCACAGGAGGATGCATCGCGTTTGTTTTAACTAGGCTCAAACCCCATCCGTTTATGACAGAAGTGGTCTACGTTTGGGAGCTCAAACAAGTGCTCAATCAAATCACGCGCCGCATGCGCAAGATCCAGCCTGCGGCAGAAGCGGGCAATATAGAAGCGATGTTAGCCCTGCAATTTTCTTATGCAGGTTCGCGTCAATTGTGGACCTTGGACGACAACACAATCATGATGGAAGAGCTAGGGATTGAACAAGCTAAACTCAATGCTCTAGCGGAAAAGTATAAAGTGGAACTCGATTTAGCAAAATTTGATGTGCGCACTTTGAAACAGTTTTAGTTGGGCATGCTGTATGTTGTTAGTGTCAAATTAAAAAAGACAGACCCGCTAAAGTAGGCAGTATAAAAAATAATAAAAAGGAATCTATGCGATGAGACAGATTTTATGTAGTGCGCTAGCAGTACTGAGTTGCGCAAGTTTTGCCAATGATAAGCACCTGAGTTATGACGATCTTTTCCACTTAGAATACGCGGCTAATCCTGTTTTCACAGCAGACGGCCAGCAGGTGATTTATGAGCGACGCAGTATGGATATTATGCGCGATAGTTTGCGACGCAATTTGTGGCAGGTCAGTATTGATGGTCAGCAGCATTTACCGTTATTATCTGATTCGCACAATCACTTTGCGCCGGTTTTATCGCCCGATGGCAAACAACTCGCTTATTTGTCGAGTAAAGACGGTTCAGTTCAGGTTTATGTGCGTGATCTCACTACTGAACGCACTACCAAAGTCACCGAGGTAGAACATACCCCCAACGGTTTGGCGTTTTCTCCGGATAGTAAACAATTAGCCTTTGTGATGTTTACTCCTAGCAAAACCAAGCCACTGTTTACACTCCCAAGTAAGCCCAAAGGGGCACAGTGGGCGGATGAAGCCATATATATCGACCAGACCTTATTTCAACGTGATGGCAGAGGCATGAACAAGCCTGGTAACACGCAGTTGTATGTGGTACCGGTGATTGGTGGAACACCAAGGCAACTGACAGCGGGTGAGTTTGATGTGAGCAATACGGTTGCTTGGCAAGATCAATCCCATATTATTTTTTCAGCTAATGCGCATGCTGATGCGGATTTTGATGTATTCAACTCAGACTTACACCGTATAGATATCACTTCTCTTGAAATCACAACACTCACGGATATGACGGGACCGGAAGCTAACCCAACGCTCAGTCCTGACGGCTCATTGGTGGCGTTTACTGGGTTTGTGGATAATGGTAAATCCAATCAAATCACTCAGTTATATACGATGGATCTCTCTGGAAAAAATGTACGCTCTCTTACTGCAGAGCTTGACCGTTCTGTGGCGGATATTACGTGGGATGCAAGCGGTCAGGGCGTGTTTTTTTCATATGACAACCTCGGTGCAAAACACATTGGCTATGTGACGTTAGCAGGAGAGATAACGAGCATCACCAATGCACTAGGGGGACAAAGTATTGGCCGGCCTTATACTTCGGGCGATTTTGCTGTGAATGCTGATGGCGCGGTGGTGTTTACGCAATCAGTGGGCGTGCAACCGGCGGATCTGGTTTTTCAATCTGCACAAACACAGACAGTGTTAACGGATTTAAATAGTGATGTATTTGGCCATAAGACACTCAACGCGCCTGAGCACATGGTTGTCAAAAGCAGTGTTGACCAACGTGATATTCATGCGTGGATCGTTACCCCACCGGATTTTGACCCTAGCAAAACGTATCCGCTAATTTTAGAGATCCACGGCGGTCCACATACCGCATACGGACCGGAGTTTTCGAGCGAAGTGCAATTATTTGCGGCGGCTGGTTATGTTGTGTTGTATGGCAACCCGCGCGGGTCAACGTCTCAAGGGGCTGATTTTGCGAATACCATAGACAAAAACTACCCATCTGAAGATTACAATGATTTGATGGACATGGTAGATGGCGTGATCGCCAAAGGGTATGTAGATGAAGATAACTTATTCGTGACTGGCGGTTCCGGTGGTGGTGTACTGACGGCATGGATCATCGGCAATACGGATCGATTTAAGGCGGCAGTCGTGGCTAAACCGGTGATCAACTGGACGAGTATGATTGGTACGTCAGATATCTACACGTTCATGGCTAAATACTGGTTTACGGATCTGCCATGGCATGATTACGAGCAATATTGGTCGCGCTCACCTTTGTCGTTAGTCGGCAAGGTGAATACCCCTACAATGGTATTAACGGGTGAGTTAGACGTCAGAACGCCGATGGCCGAAAGTGAGCAATACTATGGGGCCTTGCGTCTTGAAGGAGTAGAAAGTAGTTTGGTGCGGATCCAAGGTGCTTATCATGGCATAGCGACCAAACCGTCGAATTTAGCTCGCAAGATAGGGAATATTTTGGGTTGGTTTGATCGTTACAAAACCACACCCGAGCCCCAAACAAAGCCTTAGTTTATGTTTATTTTGGGCGCTGTTTGCTAAACACCGATTTGAGATCGGCATATTGCGCAGCGCCTAGTCGGGCAAGAGGATTTAACTTGAGCGCGTCAATGCTAAGACGACCATTCTCTTCACTGATCAGCGCATCATCAATATACAGGCTCAATGCCTCTACGAATACGAGTTGTTGCGGCGTATTGCCAATCGTTTGGCGACTATGCACGCGACAGTAATAAGCGATGGGCGCATCTAGCAGACGGGGTAAAGTCCAATCGTTATGTGCAGTCGTCGCTAAGTTCTGTGCGACCACTTCACTGTCACCATAGTCCAGACTAGCCGCGCTTTGGGTTACGGCATCTGCTTGCTCAACCTGTGCGATATGCACTATACAATAATGCCCAACTTGAAGGTTAGTGGGGGTATCTTTAGTATCACCATCAGGTTTTTTGCCCATGGACAGCATCATTAAGGGTGGATCGCTACACACGGCATTAAAATAAGAAAACGGCGCTAAATTCAACGTATCATCGGAATTTTGCGACAAGACCCAAGCTATCGGACGAGGGATGACGGTTTGCGTCATCAAGTGATAAATTTTATTCGGACTGAGTTCGGTAAGGGAGATATCCATGCGCATACTCTTAACAGGGTTTAAGAGTATGCTAACGGATTTTGCGCGCTACGGTAAGTGCTCTTTTGTACAGAAATTTGCGCTATTAACCATAGTAACAAAGGTACGCAGTCGGCTCTGCCACACGCACACCAAATTCAACATTCGCCTCAACATTGAATTCAGTACCGGCAGGGAATGTTTGCCATTCGTCAGAGCCGGGTAGGTTCACGACCAATTCACCATGCACCACGACCATACGTTCTTTTTGAGAAGTACCAAAGGTGTATTCACCCACTGACATCACGCCAGAGCTAACGTGACCCGCATCCGTATCAAAGCCGATTGATACCACTTTTTCATCAAAGTATTTGTTGATATTCATAATTATCATTTCCTTAGTCATTAATGCAGTATCATAGCGAAAATGACGGTTTTTGAATACTTGTGTTTGGTCCTACCATCGCTTGAATTATAGCGCTTTAAAGCGTACAGCTACCCCACCTGATGAGGCCAATTTAACCTGTAAACGATTCTTGGCTGTTACGTTGCGTTTTTCTATGGTTAAAGCGTAAGGGTTATTTGCCCAATGTGCCTTATCACCATCGCGATAGATCTGCGCTTCGTACGTTTTACCAGCATCCAAGAAATCTAGTGCCACATCCAGTTCCCGAGCATTTTCATCGGTGACAGCGCCTAAGTACCAGTCATTACCAGAATAATGGCGGTGTTTTTTCTCTTTACGGGCAAAGACCACATAGTCAGCAACAGCCCCTTCCAAAGCAATGGATGTCTCCCAATCAGTTGGTACGTCTTGGATAAACTGGAACGCGTCTGGTTTTTCTAAATAGTGCTGAGGTAAGTCAGCCGCCATTTGGATCGGACTATACAGCACGACGTACTGTGCTAATTGTTTGGCAATGGTGCTGTGAGGACGCATATGTTCATGCACACCGTATTCTTGGCCACCACCATAAAAGCGTTTGAAATCAAAGTTAAAAATTCCAGGTGTGTAATCCATCGGGCCAGACAACATGCGGGTAAATACTAACATGGCCTCGTGCTCTGGCGGGTTGGGTGTGGACCAGCCTGAATTGTATTCTTGTCCTCTAGCACTTTCGCGGCTGATAAAGTTTGGATAGGTACGGCGCAGTCCTGTGTCTTTGACTGCCTCGTGTTTATTAATGGAAATTTTATGCTCCGCGGCTTTGAGAATATTGCGATGCATGTGGTTGATCACGTGCTGAGAATCGGTAAATTCATAGCGCATAATACCGTGTTCATCTTTGCGTTTGAGGTTTTGACCGTGAGCGACATAACCGGTTTTGATTTGGCGTACACCTAAACGCTCGTATAACTCAAAGGCTTGTGGCCATTGTGCTTCGTAGTTGGTAATGCCGCCAGAAGTTTCGTGGTGACCGATTAATCGTACCCCTTTATCTAACCCATATTGTGCGATTTTTTCGATATCAAAATCAGGGTAGGCTTTGGCAAAGTCAAATAACTCAGAGTTAGCTATCCAATCGCCATCCCAGCCAACGTTCCAGCCTTCAATCAATACACCGTCAAACCCATATTCAGCAGCAAAATCCATGTATTCCAGTGCGCGCTCAGTTGTTGCGCCGTGCTTGGGACCGCTCCCCCACGTACAGATATCAATATGCATGCACCACCAAATCCCAATGTATTTACCCGGTTCTATCCACGATAAGTCCTCACCTAATTGGTTAGGTTCATTGAGGTTGAGCGCCATAAATGAGTTGACGAGATCAACGGCTTCATCACCGATAGTTAGGGTGCGCCAAGGTGTGACAAACGCACCATCTTTGACCACTTTCAAACCATCTGAGCGCGGGGCTAAATCAGCATAAAAACGACCGACTTGGGCTTTTTGTAAACTCATACCCGCAAAATCAACCAAAGCAGCTTCATGTACAGCTACATGAGTACCATCATCGTAGGCGATAGTGAAAGGCGTGTGCACCTTGCCTTCGGTATCTTGTAGTTTGGTAGTGCGGTAAACATATTCGTAACGCTCGCGCGCTTGACCTGGGATCCAATACGAGGTCGCTCGGTGCGAGTCGGTGAACCAAAACTCAGTCAGTTCACGTGTGATATTGCGCGGTGTATCGTCATTGATCTCATAGCGAAAACCCACGCCATCGTTGAACGCTCTAATGCGCAAGTCAAAGCTCACATCCTTGTCGGTCGTGGATTGAAAACGCACTAATAATTCGTTGTGGTGGTCGCGGATCAGGCGTTGCTCACCCCAAGGTTGTTCCCAAGTTAGATCCTGCGCATTGCGACTGACTTCGGTGACTGTAAAATCACGGTACATCGGTTTGGCTTTTTCGAAGGTAAACCCAAGTTTGGAATGTTGGATCAGTCGTTTGCCAGCAAAGTCGACATAATACTGCGCCAACGTGTTCTCATCCGTCACACTAAAGACAATTTGCTTGTCTGGTGAATGTACTTTTAGAGTCGTGGCAAAAGCTGAGAAAGCCAGTGTGAATGTTGCGAGTAGAGCGATGACAGTTCTAAACATGGGCGTGACCTAAGTCTTTAATTTAACAGGATAGTAACATAAAGGCTAAGGATGTGAAGGATTTTCTTAATCGATTAAGTTTTAAGCCTGTTTGGGATAACTATTGAGGCTGTACAATGTGCAAGCCATAAAAAAACCAGCTTGCGCTGGCTTATTTGTGTCTATGGCGCACCTGAGAGGATTCGAACCTCTGGCCTCTGCCTCCGGAGGGCAGCGCTCTATCCAGCTGAGCTACAGGTGCATCAAAGAATGCGTATTGTATCGAAACTCAGCAAAATGTATAGACAAGCTGTTATAATAAAATTACTTTTGTTCACTTATCCTAAAACTAACTAAGGTCCACGTGAAAAACATGAAATATATTCTTATTGGTCTCATCGTCTGTGTCGTGTTGTTTTTATTGTACAAAAGCAATGAAGCCAAAAAGATCGCCCAAGAAAACATCGCCATTGGTCAGCAAGTGGCAGCCGAAAATACGGCCAAAGGTAACATCAGCACGACCGTTTCAGGTCTGCAATACGAAGTGCTCAGTAAAGGCACCAGTACCGAACAGCCCACCGCCTCTGATACCGTAAAAGTCCATTATCATGGCACGTTGCTCAACGGTAAGGTGTTTGATAGTTCGGTTGATCGCGGTACGCCGATTAGCTTTCCACTACATCGCGTGATCCCGGGTTGGACGGAAGGGTTACAACTGATGAATGTCGGAGATACATTCCGTTTTTATATTCCAGCGCACCTTGCCTATGGTAACAATGCTGCGGGTACTATTCCTCCTGGCTCAACGTTGGTTTTTGAAGTTGAGTTACTGGCGATTGAATAACACGATTATTCAGTCGTTTTAACTATGAAACTCAACGCTGATTTATCTCAAAAAATCGTCATCCGTCCAGACGATTACCTTTGGCGTGACTCGCCTATGCCAGGTGTTCAACGCATGATGTTAGACAGAGATGGTGGGGAAGTCGCACGCGCAACAAGTCTGGTTCGCTATGCACCACATTCTGTGTTTAGCGAGCATACTCATACTGGCGGTGAGGAGTTTCTGGTACTTGAAGGCATGTTTGCAGATGAACATGGAGACTATCCTGCTGGTACTTATGTGCGCAATCCAATTGGTACCGCACACACGCCGAAAATTGGGAAAGAAGGCGCTGTAATTTTGGTTAAACTACAACAATTTCAGAAAACCGATACGCAGTCCGTCTGTATTGATACACAGCAAATGCCTTGGCGACAAGGTCTTGTAGAAGGCTTATCCGTCATGCCTTTGCATACCTTTGGTACCGAATCCGTCGCATTGGTCAAATGGGCTCCTAATACCGTGTTCAAACCACATCAACATTGGGGAGGCGAAGAAATATTTGTATTGTCTGGGACGTTTTATGATGAACACGGAGCTTATCCTACAGGGTCTTGGTTACGTTCGCCGCATTTGAGTCAACATCATCCATTCACCAAAGACGATGGTGCGGTCATTTTTGTCAAAACGGGGCATTTATAAACATATACCATGTCTTATTCGACTCTACTTACGCCAGTATTCAAAACCTACGAAATCAAAAAGAGCACCTTTCATGCTGCGCTATATCCAGTTGCTGATAGAGTCGCTGCGATGGATGTGTTGGCTCGTGAAAAAGTTCGCTTCCCGGATGCGCGTCATCATTGCTGGGCATATGTTTTGGGGAACCCTTCCTCACCCACAAATCAAGGGTATCATGATGATGGAGAGCCCTCTGGTACAGCAGGCAAGCCCATGTTAAACATTCTTCATCACGGCGATTTTGGTAATGTGGTAGTCATTATTAGTCGTTATTTTGGGGGCATAAAGCTCGGTGCGGGTGGACTTGTACGCGCATATGCGCAAGCGACTAAAGACGTGTTAGCGATAGCAGAAGGCGTACCTTACATCCCAACCACAACGGTGGCGTTGATTTGTGCATTTGAGCAAGAGGGATGGCTACGCAATCAAGCCATAAAGTACAATGTTGTACTCAATGAATTTGTTTATACTGACCAGGTACAATGCGTGGCATCCATTCCAGACAGCGTGTTAACATCGTTTGTGCAAAATTGCCAGGCTCAGCAAATTCAGATCCACCAAGCGTAACCAACAAAACCGCACGAATTATTGTCACGCGGTCTGTCTAGTCAGGATCAGGCAAACTTCACACGTTCGCGTAAAGGCTGCTCATTCACCGGTAGATGGATCAATGCTGAGAACGCACCGACACCAATGCCAATCCACCATACCAGCATATAGTCACCATATAAGTCGTACAAACTGCCGCCTAGCCACACGCCTAAAAAGCCACCGATTTGATGTGACAGGAAAATAAGACCATACAAGGTGCCCATGTACTTTAAGCCGTAAATCTTGCCCACTAGCCCCGCTGTTAGAGGTACAGTACTTAGCCATAAGGCACCCATGATCACAGAAAAAATCACTACCGATTCAGGGGTAATGGGGTTGATGATGAACAAAATGGATATAATCGTGCGCAAGGCATAGACCCCGGCAAGTAACAACTTGCGTGAATATAGGTTACCTAACCAGCCGGCCAAAATCGTTCCGCCAATATTGGCAAAGCCGATTAATCCAATCGATAACGCACCTAACCCAGATGTCGTTGTTACCCCTAGTGATTGAATCAAGCTCGTTGGGCTAATGGCACTACACATTTCGATGATCAATGCCGGGAAGTGTGCTGTGATAAACGCCAATTGATAGCCGCAAGAGAAGAAACCAACAAAAAGCATGATAAAGGTAGGATCTTTGATGGCCTGTTTGACGACGGTCCCTAATGCTGGTTCATCGTCACTCGTATCAGCCGTGACTGGTGGTTTTGGCACATGTAAAAATTTCACTGCAACTAACGTGCATAAAATCACGATGGCCAAGATAACAAATACCGTTTGCCACGGAAAGTTGGCTAAGAAACCTTGTACCACCGGTGGCCCTATCATTTGACCAACTGAACCTGCGGCGGTGGTGATCCCTAAGGCTAAAGAACGGTTGGCATCAGATGACGCACGTCCCACAATCGCTAGGATCACACCAAAACCCGTCCCCGCGATACCAAAACCGACTATGATTTCTAATAATTGGTGTTGTAAGGGCGAGATCGCAAAGGCCGAAAGCAACAAGCCAAAAGCGTAACAAAATATCCCACCTACGATGGCTTTGCGATCACCGTACTTTTCAGCAATTGCACCGAAAATAGGCTGACCGATCCCCCAGAACAAGTTTTGTAAGGCTATCGCCAGAGAAAATTCACTGCGCAACCAGCCAAACTCTGTTGCGATAGGGATCTGAAACAGCCCAAATGAGGCGCGGATGGCAAAACCAACACATAAAATTAAACACCCAGCGATCAGCACTGGGTGAATGAGTTGGGTATAAGAT
>JBEVCF010000104.1:45748-52283 GCA_040514355.1 Glaciecola sp. | reverse complement strand
AATGAGTTGGGTATAAGATAGCGTTTGGTTTTGAGGGAGCGTGGCCATGACCATAATTACATCAATGATAAAATCTGAATATAACTTATTTATCGATGTTGTCCCATCCTCATAAGGTACTTTTTACCCGACATTGACCCCTTGCTTGTATAATTTCAATGCTTCTTCAGCTTGTTCCTGACCCGCTTTGATTTCAGCCAATAACAAGATGTCGTCTTGGCACTGACCATGTTCGAGGGCTGAGTTTAAGGCTTTTTCAGCCAACTCGACATCACCGGAGTGGAAAGCGACATGGGCTAAAGCGGAATAGAGTTGAGGGTTGCTTTGGTCTTTTTTAATCCATTTTTCAAGGATCTTGACCGATGCAATGGGCTGGTCTAGAACGAGTTGCTTGAACAATGGCAGCAAGTCTAAATGGGGGCCAGATTTTTGTGCAGCAATTAAATGTTTTTGTGCTTCTTCGTGCATATTTTGTTCGAATAATTGCAGGATAAACGCTTTTTGTTCTGCGACATTTTTCTTTTGGCTACGAGATAGCTTCTGCCATTCAGACATGAGCTCATTGGCTCCGTCTTTTTGCGCGATTTCAGCAAAGTCACCTTGAGCAGCCATGCCTAACCAGTGTTCATAGCGGTCACCTAAAGCTTTTTTCCAATGATCAAGACGCTTATGTAATTCATGCCATTGTCCAGATGCGGCCAGTGCACCAGCCCAGATTTCGATAACATGCGGTTTTTGTTTATCTTGTACAGTTAACCGTTCAATGATATTGACGGCTTCATCGCCACGACCTTGAGTAATTGCATGGCGGGCCATATTGAGTTTTGCCGCTAGGGCACTACCAGGAACGTGAGCCGCCTGATCCCAATAAGCCAGCGCCTTAGTTTCGTTGCCAAGCTTGGCTTCGATATCTGCTGAGGCCAATAAGTTTAAACCATCAAAATCGGCATTTTTGACCTTGGTTAACGCTTTTTGAGCACGTAGTAAATCACCTTCCGCCATGGCTTGCATACCGATGGTGAATTGTTTTTGACGACGACGTTCGCCCCAGCTACCCAACCAGTGTTTTGAGCCTGTAATAATCGCGATAACACGCTTAATCGCCCACTCTAGGATCAGAAAGCCAATCACAGCAAAGAACACCATGATCCCTAAACTGATCACACTCATCTCAATGGTCGTGTCTTTGAGTGCAATTAGTACGTAGCCTTTTTCACCGACCAAATTGGGACCGACAATCAAACCAATTAACAAAAAGGCCAGTAACAAAATAATTCTGATCATCTTAACGACCTCCAGCAAACAGTGTTTGGATCCGTTGGTCAATGATTTCTGTTAGAGGTTGTTGCGAATCCAGTTGCGGTGGCAAGACTTGCTTGGTATCGGTATTAATCAAATCTTGGATACTTTTCATGTACGCTTTAACGCCCTGATTGTTTACATCGTAATGTGTGATGACCGTATCCAGACTAGCTTGCAAAGATTGGACAAACAACGCTGCTTCGTTTTGTAGTATCGCATTTTGTGCATTTAATAGAGCGAATTTTAACTGTTCACGCGCAAGCCATTGTTGCTTGGTTGACATAAACGGTTGTACTTCTGCGCGGCGCTTTTCGACCGAAACAAAGTCTTTGACAATCGCATCCCAACTCGCTTTGAGGTTGGCACGCCAGTTACTCACATCTGCGCTAACCGTTGTCTGAGCTTCTGGTGCGACCGGGTCTGGCAATTTTAATGTATCCAATGGCAATTCATCCACTTGCGCAATCAGTGCAGAAACTGACAATGCAATCGTGGTGGTGGCTACATCGTTGACTTGTTGTAAGCTTTGGATGTCTTTGGCGATTAAGGCGCGAACCGGTAATAAAGACGGGTCAGACAGGTCTGCAATACGCATATCTGCTGATTTGAGCAACATGATGGCAGATTTTACATCTTCTTCTAAAAAGAGTTTTTTGCCCGCTAGCTTCACCAAATAATCCGCTTCCGCTAGTAGCCAGTCAGTCGGACGGCGACCCGCAACATCCGCGATGCGTTTGGATAAACCTTCGCCCGTCAACTGGTTAAGTTGTACTTGCTGTGCTAACGTCGCAACACTTTCGGCAGTTTGGTTATCAGTTTCGGCTAAAATAGAGAGAGCTTGGTTTTGTGCATCGATCTTGGTGTTGGCTTGTGCCAATGCTGAGTTTAAGCTGCGAACGGTATTTTCGAGTCGCGAGTATTGATGCTCCAGGTTTTCCACCTTGGGGTCAACGCGTTCAGTATTGATGAAATTGAGCCAATACCAGTATGCACCAACAACTAACCCCACAGCCATAATGAAATTAATAGCTACGAAAATCCAAATACTTTTGTGGCTTTGGTTGTTAGACGCTTGCACCTGAATTTCACGATCTTCCACACGCTCTTCGGTTTGTGTTTTAGCTTGAGTTGATGGCGCAGTAGTATCGACTTCGGATTCTGGGTTGATCACTTTTTCTGTGCTGGTGGGGGATGATTCAGCGGACGTGTCGGCAGATGATGTTTGCGCATCATGTTCTGGTTGGTCCGCGGGTCCTTTTGCATCTGCTGCCATGCTTTACTCCGTTATATATTTTTGACTGTCTGAATCAGCGCGGTATCACTCGCGCCTGTTGCTATATGGATACGCGTAAGGCTCAAAGCACGTAGATGTTGAGCCGCTCTTTCACTCACTACTACCCATTGTAGACCACGCAACCAAACTTCAGGAAAAATCCGAAAAGCTTGTTCAATTTGCTCATTACTGGTGATAACAATAGTGTTTATAGCATCCATTGTCCAAGTATGTGTAGACTCGGCAGTGGCTAAATTTTCTCTGCTGTACACTGCGCATTCTCGCACCGTTGCACCGCGCGCGGTGAGTGTTTCGGATAACAATGGGCGACCATTGTCACCTTTTATAATAACGACGTCTTCACCGTTTACTTTATGTAAACGTGGCAATGCCAGCAAACCCTCACTGTGATATTGACCAGCACTGGGGAGCATAATTTGATGATTATTACACCAAAAGGGGTGTTGACTTGTCCATTGGGCTAAAGTCTCAAAGGTCGATGCACCCACGGCATAACAATAGGTACGACTGGACAAATTACCGATGAAGGGTAGGCTCAAACATGCTGCACGTTGTGACGTAAAGATAATGTGTTGGGCTTTTACTAGCTGCGCTTGTGCCACGAGGTGGGGAATATCGTCTTTGGGCAGTAACATTTGCACGGCCACTCCTACACAAGCCAAGCCAGCGTGCGCAAAGGCTCGTTGGCTAGCATGGATCTTATGTGCAGGACGAACGACAATACACGTCATGGTCTTCCTTGTATTTACACGATTGCTACGTTGGCTAAAATCTCACCGGCACCTTGGTCTAACAAGGTACGCGCAATTTCTTCACCAAGTTGTTCAGCGAGTTCGCTGGCATGCGCTAACTTGGCAATATGATCTTCGCTCTTGGGCTTTCCAACTAAGGTTAATTTTTGCAGTTTGTGTTCCTCGAGTCCAAGATCAATGCTTTGTTCAGCACTTAGGACGCGACTTCCATCTACCGTGGCCACTAAACCCTTGAGATGTAAGCGTGAGCCGGTCAATGTGGCAAATGAACCAATCGGTACCTGGCACCCACCTTCAAGTGTCGCATTCATCGCGCGTTCTGCACGCACCCTGATACTTGTGATGGGGCATACTAATGCTTGCAGCACACGGATTAATTCGGGGTTGTCGTTGCGACATTCAATGCCCACTGCGCCTTGCCCAACAGCGGGTAGTGAGGTTTGGGCATCAATCGTACTTGTGATCCGATCAGCCATATCCAAACGCAATAAGCCGGCACAAGCTAAGATAATAGCATCGTATTCGCCCGCATCGAGTTTGGCTAGGCGAGTATTGACATTGCCACGTAAGTCTTTGATCTCCAAATCTGGGCGTTGGGCGCGTAACTGCGCTTGGCGACGCAAAGAACTTGTTCCAACAACCGCACCCTCAGGCAATTCGGCAAAGGTCTGGTAGGTGTTTGATACAAATGCATCATAGGGATTTTCGCGCGGACAGATAGCATGCAAACCAAAACCTTCAGGAAATTCCACAGGTACGTCTTTCATGGAGTGAACGGCAATATCTGCACGACCTTCTTGCATGGCCACTTCAAGCTCTTTAATAAACAGACCTTTGCCACCGACTTTGGCCAGTGGGGTATCCAAGATACGGTCGCCTTTGGTGCTCATGGGCACAAGGTTAACGGTCAAAGTAGGGAAGTGTTTGATTAATTCCGCTTGTACATAATAAGCCTGCCATAAAGCAAGCGGACTTTTGCGAGTGGCGATGTTGATCGTCGTTAACGATGTCTGAAGTGCTGGTTGTATCATATGTTTACGCTAATCTGGCTTGTAACCAAGCACTGATATGTCCAATTTGTTCTGGGCAGACGTTGTGTTGCATCGGATATTCTTGCCACTGAGCTTGATAACCAAGCGCTTCAACTTGGGTGAAGGCGGCCTTACCCATTGCGACGGGTACCACATCGTCAAAACGACCGTGCGCAGCAAAGATAGGGGTCGACAAAGACGCCTCACTGCGTTCATCACCTAAGGATTCACCGTCTGCCATATAGGTCGATAGGGTCAAAATGCCAGCTAAGGTTTGCGGAAAACGACAACCCAAATAGTAACTAATCACACCACCTTGAGAAAAACCGGCTAGGACAATCTTACTGGCGGGAATGCCACTGGCAATTTCAGCTTCAATCAAAGCATTCACTTGCGCGGCAGACTCTTTGACCCCGACCAAATCGGCGCGGTCATTAAAATTCATACTCTTGATGTCATACCATGCACGCATCGCCATGCCATTATTGACGGTCACGGGGCGTACTGGCGCATGCGGGAAGATAAATTTGATGCCCAGTGTATCGGGAATATTTAACGCGGGCACAATCGGAGCAAATCCATTCCCAGAATCGCCCAGTCCGTGTAACCAAATGACAGTGGCCTGGTGTGTGCTAGGTGCGTCAACGATGACGCTAGGTAGTAATTCACTCATCAATAGACAAATCCAAAGTCAACGTGACGGGTTGTTCAGCCTGACGTGAAATAGCGTCATTCAAAAACGCTAAAAATTCACCCGCACCGCGCTCGTCGATCCACTGACCGTTTTCATAGTTAAAGTGATGACCATTGTATTTCGTCGCCACCCACAATTGATGCAAAGGCTCTTGTTTATTCAAAATAATGCGCGTGCCATTTTCAAAGATCAGAGTCAGGATCCCTTCGGCACTTTCAAAATCGATATCGACTTCACATTCATCTAAAGCTTCCTCGATCGCAATAAAGGCGTTATCGATCAAAGCGTGGTATTGAGAATCAGTCAGTTGTGATTGCATAAAAACCTCGTTAACGGTGAAAATGGTACTCCCATTTAATTAGCGTTATGCTACCATTGACCTGTGTTTAATCCAATCAAAGTCCGCTTTTTTCTATGACAAATTCTGTAGCTAAAACCTCACGTTCCGGTCATTTATTTGTCGTATCTGCTCCGTCTGGCGCAGGCAAATCTTCGCTTATCAAGGCCTTACTCGATCAATACAGCACTGCTTCCGACCCGCTACAAGTTTCCGTGTCACATACTACGCGTCAACCTCGTCCAGGTGAAGAAAACGCAGTGCATTACCACTTTGTGACGCATGCAGAGTTTGAAGTCATGATTGAGCAGGGGGATTTTTTTGAACACGCCAAAGTTTTTGACAACTATTACGGCACGTCGCGAAAAGCCATTGAAAATACGCTAGAACAAGGTATCGATGTGTTTTTGGATATTGATTGGCAGGGTGCGCGTCAAGTCAAAATACAGTATCCTGCTGCGCATACTATTTTTATTTTACCGCCTAGTGTGGCTGAGTTAGAGCGCCGTTTGACCGGTCGTGGACAAGATTCAGCGGAGGTGATTGGCAAGCGCATGACCCAAGCAAAAAGTGAGATGTCGCACTATCACGAATTTGATTATGTTCTAGTCAATGATGACTTTACGCAGACCCTACAATCTTTTTATGCGATTGTGAGTGAAAAACGCCACCGACAAACGGCGGTACAGCATGCTCACAGTGAATTAATTACAGATCTTTTAACATAGCCCTATACCATTGTTTGCTGGTTTGGTGTACAATCTGCGCCCTTTTTTAAAAAATATCCTATTTTGCGGAGAACATTATGGCTCGAGTAACCGTTGAAGATGCTGTTGAACAGATTGGTAATCGTTTTGATTTGGTCCTAGTAGCGGCTAAGCGTGCTCGTCAACTTGCGACAGAAGGCAAAGATCCATTGGTCGATATGGGCAATGACAAACCAACTGTGACAGCATTGCGTGAAATTGAACAGGGTTTAGTGAACTACGACACATTAGAAGCGCAAGCATTAGCTGAACAACAACGCGCACAAAGTGAAGAATTCTCTTTCGTAACCAGTGCGTTATCTGAATAATCTCCTGCCAAACACTAGCATCACAAGGCGTTCTCACGTATTCTTAATAC
>JBEVCF010000104.1:24993-45738 GCA_040514355.1 Glaciecola sp. | reverse complement strand
CAGTAATAATCTTGTGATGCTCCTGTGTATTTATTCGAAGGTCTCAAACAAAAAATAGCCGCGTATCTGCCACCCGAGAAGGTTATGTTGGTGCAGAATGCGTTTGTCTTGGCGCAGGATGCGCATGAAGGGCAGATGCGGTCAAGTGGCGATCCTTATATTACCCATCCTGTTGCAGTGGCTGGTATTTTGGCTGACATGCAATTTGATCACGAAACATTGATGGCAGCAATACTGCACGATGTGATAGAAGATACTCACTTCGATTATGATGATTTGTGTGACCATTTTGGCCATACCGTTGCTGACCTAGTGGAAGGGGTCAGCAAACTCGACAAAATTAAATTTTCCAACAAAGAAGAAGCTCAAGTTGAAAACTTTCGCAAAATGATGATGGCGATGGTGGAAGACATTCGAGTGATTTTAATTAAACTCGCGGACCGCACCCATAATATGCGTACATTAGGCGCTTTACGACCGGATAAACGTCGCCGTATCGCTGCTGAAACGCTTGAGATTTATGCGCCCTTGGCACATCGTTTGGGTATCCATGATATGAAGAATGAGCTAGAAAACTTAGGTTTTCAAGCCATGTATCCCATGCGTTATCGCGCGCTCAAATCCGCAGTCCGTCAAGCCCGAGGCAATCGCAAAGAACTCATTGATAACATTTTTGCAGAAATCAAATCACGCTTACAAGAGCATGGCCTTAATGCAGAAGTGAAAGGACGTGAAAAACACCTTTACTCCATCTATCGCAAGATGCGAAGCAAAGTCATGTTGTTTAACGATGTCATGGATATCTATGCATTTCGCCTCATTTTCGACACTGTTGATGACTGTTACCGTGCTTTGGGTTCTATGCACAGTTTGTACAAGCCCATTGAAAACCGCTTCAAAGATTACATCGCTATTCCGCGCACCAATGGCTATCAGTCTTTACACACGTCCTTAAAAGGACCACATGGGATCCCGGTAGAAATCCAAATTCGCACTAAAGAAATGGATATCATGGCGGACAAAGGAGTCGCTGCGCACTGGTTATATAAAACTTCAGAAGAGCGCGATAATAGCTCTCAGATTCAAACTCGCAAATGGATGCAGTCCATTCTGGAATTGCAACAAAGTGCCAGTTCATCGTTTGAATTTAAGGAAAACGTCAAATCTGAACTCTTCCCAGAAGAAATTTATGTGTTTACCCCGAAAGGGCGAATTGTTGAATTACCCACTGGTGCCTGTGCGGTTGATTTTGCCTATGCCGTCCATTCAGACGTAGGGGATCGCTGTGTCGGAGTGCGGGTTGATAAGCGATCTTATTCTTTGTCTAAGCCGTTAGAAAATGGTCAAACTGTTGAGATTATTACCTCCCCACGGGCCAAACCCAATGCCAGTTGGCTTAACTATGTGGTCAGTGCGCGAGCCCGTTCTCGCGTGAGAACCTTTTTGCGTCGTCAACAATCAGATGAAGCGCTTAATATGGGAACCAGACTACTGCGTCATGCCTTAGGTGCCGTGCAGTTAGAAGACATCCCGCAAGCTGAGATTGAGCGTGTGGTAGCCGAAACCAAACACACCAGTTTTGATTCTTTGCTAGAGGCTATTGGGCTTGGTAATGAACTGTCTGCCATCGTGGCTAGACGTCTTAGTAGTGATTTGGATGATAATGAATCGCTAACGGATAAAAAATCGAATGTCGCGATTAAGGGGACCGAAGGCTTAGTTCTCAATTATTCAAAGTGCTGTTACCCTATTCCCGATGATGAGATAGTGGCTATTTTAAATCCTGGGAAGGGGATGATGATACACCAAATTGGTTGTAGCAATATTCGCAAGCTGGCCAAAGATGAACCCCAACGCGTATTGCCAATGGAATGGGATAGCGAAGTGCAGGGTGACTTTAAAGTGTCAGTACGCATCGAACTACTCAATCACCAAGGCACGTTGGCGACGCTGACCAACGCGATTGCGTCGTGTGATTCTAGTATTATCAACTTGCAGACCGAAGAAAAGGAAAGTAACGTCTATTTCATCGACTTGGAGTTAACCACTCATAATCGAATTCATTTTGCGGATATCATGCGTAAAATCCGTAATATGCCAGAGGTACAAAAAGTCTCACGGCATAGCCAACATAAAATTGTTCTATAGGAAAGATCATGACAAAAAGTGTTGTACACACAGACCAAGCACCAGCTGCAATTGGCACTTATAACCAGGCGATTAAAACCGGTACTACTGTCTATTTATCGGGGCAAATTCCTCTCGACCCAGAAACGATGGAATTTGTATCTGAAGACTTTGCTGAGCAAGCTCATCAGGTATTTAAAAATCTCGCTGCGGTATGTGAAGCCGCCGGTGGTGATTTGAACGACATGGTAAAAGTGAATATTTTCTTAATCGACCTAGGCCACTTTGCCACCGTCAATGACATTATGTCACAGTATTTCTCTAAGCCTTACCCAGCTCGTGCCGCTGTGCAAGTGGCCGCGTTGCCAAAAGGTGCACAAATCGAAATTGATGGCGTATTAGAACTCGCCGAGTAAGCGTATGTCACCAGAACGTTACCAGCGTATTCGCAACATGCTTGCGTTGCGCCAAACGGACTTGACAGTTCTCATGGAGGAAGTGCACAAACCGCATAATGTATCAGCGGTTATCCGTTCCTGTGATGCGGTTGGTGTGCAACATATCCATGCTGTGTGGTATCAAAATATTGCCACACGGCGCGGTACATCTATGGGAGCACATGACTGGGTCGATTTGCATTCGCACGATAATATCAATGACGCCGTGACCCATCTCAAAGGGGAGGGCAAACAAATCTTGGTCACGCATCTTTCAGATGCTGCGGTGGATTATCGCGATATCGATTACACCCAACCGACCGCGATTATCTTGGGACAAGAAAAATACGGTGCGACCGAGACAGCTATTGCACAAGCTGATCACGAAATCGTGATCCCGATGATGGGCATGACCCAGTCGCTTAATGTGTCAGTCGCGGCGGCGTTAATCTTGTACGAAGCGCAACGTCAGCGTCAAGTTGCAGGCATGTATGACGTGCAACATTTAACAGAAGCGCAATGCCAAGCCGTGCTGTTCAAAGGCGGCCACCCACTGATTTATAAGCAATGGCTACGCCACGGCAAATTACCCTATCCGCAAATCAATGCACAAGGTGAAATTGAAGCTGATGACAGTTGGTGGGAAGCCTTACGCTGTGGCAAAATAAAATCATAACAACCTTCAAGGATCGCCCATGAGCCAAGTGGCAGGTGCGTTAGGACATCGACCAGTTAGCGAGTTAAAAGGCGTCGGCCCAAAAATGGCCGAAAAGCTGCGTGCGTTTGGCCTGCATACGATCCAAGATGTGTTGTTTCACTTACCCCATCGCTATGAAGATCGCACCCGTATATACAACATCTGTGATCTGCATCACGGGTTGCATGCCTCTATCCAAGGGGAAATCACACACAGCGAAGTCACATTTGGGCGTCGGCGCGCGTTGGTCGTCAAACTAGCTGATGCGACGGGCACGGTGACATGTCGGTTTTTCTATTTTAACGCTGCGCAAAAAAATGCCATGGCGGTGGGACAAAGCATGCGCGCTTACGGCGAGTTTCGTCGGGGTAAACATGGACTTGAGATTGCCCATCCAGAGTACAAAATTGTTCAAGCTGGTGAAATCGTTACGGTTGCAGATAGTTTGACACCGGTTTATCCAGCGACAGAAGGGATTAAACAAATCACCCTGCGGAATTTGACCGAACAAGCTTTATTGGCCTTAAAACAAGGTGCGTTGGCTGAATTATTGCCAGCTGGTTTGTATGATGCGCAATTGAGTTTACAAGAAGCCTTGTTGCTGGTGCACCGGCCCACCCCTGATGTGTCGTTAGAGCTGTTGTCTGAGGGAAAACACCCTGCGCAGCAACGTTTAATTTTGGAAGAGTTAATGGCGCATCACCTGAGCATATTACAAATGCGCGCTAACAATGAAGTACAACCAGGCTTTGCGCTGCCTAGTGATGACACTCTACAACAACAGTTCTTGGCGACTTTGCCATTCTCGCCCACCAATGCGCAATCCCGTGTTGTCAGAGAGATTATGTACGATTTGCAACAACCCTATCCCATGATGCGTTTGGTACAAGGTGATGTTGGCTCAGGTAAAACCTTGGTGGCCGCTCTAGCCGCACTACCAGCCATTGCTGCTGGATATCAGGTGGTGTTAATGGCGCCTACGGAGTTGTTGGCAGAACAACATGCTAACAATTTTAGTCAGTGGCTTCAGCCCTTGGGGATCAAGGTCGGCTGGCTGGCAGGCAAGCTCAAAGGCAAAGCCAGAGACAGCGTGTTGGAGGCTTTGTCCTCTGGGGATATTCATTTTTTGGTTGGCACCCATGCCGTGTTTCAAGATAAAGTCCAATATAAGAACCTAGCGATGGTGATTATCGACGAGCAGCACCGATTTGGTGTGCATCAACGCTTAGCGTTGCGTGAAAAAGGGGAACAACAAGGCCGTTTCCCTCACCAGTTAGTGATGACCGCTACACCCATTCCGCGAACCTTAGCTATGACGGCTTATGCGGATCTAGATACATCGATCATTGATGAACTACCACCAGGGCGCACGCCAGTCAAAACGGTAGTCATTCCCAATGCGCGTCGCGATGAAATCATTGCACGGGTGCACCGCTCAGTCACAGAGGCAAAGCGACAAGTATATTGGGTGTGTACGTTGATTGAAGAATCGGAAGTCTTACAAAGCCAAGCCGCCGAGGATACATTTGTGGCCTTGCAAACCGCCTTACCAGATTTACGAATTGGCTTGGTGCATGGTCGCTTACATGCCAAAGACAAACAAGCGATCATGCAGGCATTTAAAAAGGGCGAACTGGATGTATTAGTTGCAACGACAGTAATCGAAGTTGGAGTTGATGTCCCCAATGCGTCTTTGATGATCATTGAAAACCCAGAGCGTTTAGGCTTGGCGCAACTGCATCAATTGCGCGGACGAGTAGGGCGAGGCTCAGTGGAAAGTCACTGTGTCTTGATGTATGACGGCAACTTGTCCAAAACGGCCACCAAGCGTTTGGGGGTCTTGCGCGAATCCAATGATGGATTTTATATTGCCCAAATGGATCTTGAAATTCGAGGTCCAGGTGAAATCTTAGGCACGAAACAAACGGGACTGGCCGATCTGAAAATTGCCGACTTAGTCAGAGATGGACATATGATCGAGCAAGTACAAAAACTCGCCGCGCATGTGTTTGAACATTACCCTTCACATACGACCGCCATTATTAATCGCTGGCTGGCCCATCGAGAGCATTATTCCAATGCCTAATACAACTTTACAACAGCAACATTTATACTCGCTACACGCCAATTCATTACCGCATATGATGGGTGAGCTACGGGTATTACACGCTCAGACAGGGGGATTTCCCATCCGAGTCGACAGTGCTATGCCCAGTGAGTACAAGCCGACATTTGTTGATAAAGTCGCCCACTTTGCCGAACACTTCCAGCTCAATCCTATAACACAATACGCCCCCATTCCCGAGCCTGGTTTGGTATTGACGTGGGGGGAAGCAGGCTTGGGACTGTGTGATGACAATGACCAAAAGATGTTGCCACTGCAAGTGGATTTTACTTCACCGGCACTTGCGTATCGCAAAGATAAGGGAGGAGGGCGCAATGAAGCGATCGCCAAAGCCGTTGGGGTCAAAGGCCAAACCAGTTTGCATGTGGTGGATGCGACAGCGGGGCTGGGTACTGATAGTTTTGTGTTAGCTGCCGTGGGTTGCCATGTCACCATGGTTGAGCGCACCAATGTGGTGTGTGCCTTGTTGTGTGATGGTCTGCAGCGTCTCCACCAACATGCACCTGAATCAGATATCGCGCAACGTTTGGGTTTGGTCTGTGGTCACGCGCCTACGGTATTAGCTAACGGCTTCACACAACAACCGGTGGATGTGGTGTATCTCGACCCCATGTTCCCACATAAAAAGAAATCTGCGGCGGTAAAAAAGCCCATGAAGATGTTTCAAACACTATTGGGCTTTGATGAAGACGCTGATGATTTACTCACACCGGCTCTTGCACTGGCCAAGAAGCGTGTCGTGGTCAAACGCCCCAACTATGCTGATTTTTTACAAGGACAACCTCCTTCAATGCAAATCAAAGGCAAAAAGCATCGCTTTGATGTATACCTATCTTAGACTTTTGTTGCAGTGCAACATAAATGATAAACAACTACAACATAAGTACTGACAAATTAACGCTGTATTAACAAAACAGTCACGGTACTACTACTTGTGAACTATATACTTTCATCCTATTACTGATATAAAGGGGACACTGTCTAGCATAGACTTACATGTCTATCTAAATTTCAAATTTTTAGGAGAAAATTTTGAAGTTATTAGTCCCCAATGAAGGCAATAGTCCCATTGTCGAATTAGCTGAGGAAAAACGCGTTGCGGCAACCCCTGAAAGCGTTAAAAAATTCGTACAAAAAGGCATTAACATTTTGGTTGAAAGTGGCGCCGGTCATCATATTGGCTGCAGCGACGCTGATTATGAAGCCGCAGGTGCCGTGATTGTAAACGACCGCACCGCCGCTTTTGGCACAGCCGATGTGATCGCATTTGTCAATCGTCCAAGCACTGAAGAATTAGCGCACATCTCTGCCAATACGATTGTGCTGGGGCATATTGATCCTTTTTTTAATATTTCCTTGGTACAGGAAATGGCGATCAAGCAACTCTCTACCTTGAGCATTGAGATGATCCCACGCTCAACGCGTGCCCAAAAGATGGATGCCTTGAGTTCGCAATCTAGTTTGGCAGGCTACGTCATGGTAATGCAAGCCGCCACACACTTACCGTCGATTTTACCGATGATGATGACGCCTTCTGGCACCATCAAGCCAGCGAAAGTGTTTGTAATTGGTGCCGGTGTCGCAGGTTTACAAGCGATTGCGACCGCCAAGCGCTTAGGTGCCAGTGTATTGGCCTATGACACGCGTCCAGTCGTGGCAGAACAAGTTGAGTCACTCGGTGGTAAATTCTTACACATCGATATTGGCGAGACAGGACAAACCAAAGATGGTTATGCCAAAGAGCTCACTGAAGAGCAAAAACACATTCAAATTGCAGCACAACAAGATGCGATTGCCGATGCAGATATTGTGATCACAACCGCTCAGTTGTTTGGTCGTAAGCCTCCGGTATTGATTAACCAAGATACCTTAGCCTTGATGCGTCCTGGGTCTGTTGTTGTGGATATGGCTGCAAGTTCAGGCGGTAATGTAGAAGGTTCAGTAGCGGGAGAGACCATCATTGTTAATGGCGTCACGGTTATTGGTTTAGGTAACTGGAGTCAAGCCGTCGCCAAAGACGCATCGAATATGTATGCCAATAATGTGTATAACTTGATTGATGAATTTTATGATGCTGAAACCAACCAGTTTGATTTGGATTTGGCGGATGAAATTTTGGCCCAAAGTGTGATTACACACGGTGGTGAAATCCGCAATGACATGCTACTCAACGTAGTCAAAGGAGCATAAACCATGGAACTCATTTATTTGTTATTCATCGTCATCTTAGCTGCATTCTTGGGCTTTGAATTGATCCGTAAAGTACCTGCTACTCTGCACACACCACTGATGTCAGGTTCGAATGCTATCTCTGGTATTACGCTAATTGGCGCGTTGGCTGCATCGGGTGGCGAAAATAATGTGTTGACGACGATTTTGGGAACGATTGCAGTGGCCATGGCCAGTATCAACGTGATTGGTGGGTACATGGTAACTGACCGCATGTTGAGTATGTTTAAAAAGAAAAAGAAGGAAGACTAAGGCATGGAAGGTATCGAGTTATTGATCAATTTGGCGTATGCCTTGGTCGCAGCCTTATTTATTATTGGTTTAAAACTACTCAGTCATCCTGATACGGCCAAACGCGGCAACTTGATTTCTGCTGTTGGTATGTTTATCGCGGTGATCGTGACACTATTGCACCAAGATATCCTCACGTATGAGTGGATTGTACTGGGTTGTATCATTGGTGGCGGTTACGGCGCTTACAAAGCAAAGAGTGTTGAGATGACCGCTATGCCTGAAATGGTGTCGCTGTTTAACGGTTTTGGTGGCCTTGCGTCCTTATGTGTGGGTTGGTCTACTATCACGGGTATGGATGCGTTTGGTTTTGCTACGGCCGGAGGCTTTGTCTTCACCACAGTATTCCTCTCCATTTTAATCGGTGGTATCACGTTCTCAGGCTCGGTGGTTGCGTGGGGCAAACTATCTGGCAAACTGGGCTCAAAGGCGGTTATTTTCAAAGGTCTGCGTCAATTGAGTATTGCGCATTTGGTTGGCTTTTTGGTCGTAGGCGCGCTGTTTGTCAACAACCCTGATAGTGATCTTTGGTTGACCTGTGCCATTTTACTAGCCCTTAGTTTTGGTATTTGGGCGACGATTTCGATTGGTGGTGCAGATATGCCGGTGGTGATCGCCTTACTCAACTCTTATTCAGGTCTAGCGGCAACCGCAGCTGGTTTAGCGGTGAATAACACGATTTTAATCGTCACTGGTCTGTTAGTTGGGGCTTCGGGTATCATTTTGACCAACATCATGTGTAAAGCAATGAACCGCTCGCTGATGAATGTCTTGTTGTCTGGTTTTGCCGAGCCGGTGGACAATGCGCAAGCAATTACCGGTGAAGTGAAAATTATGGATGCGCAAGATGCATTCTATATTTTGGAAGCGGCACAGTCTGTGTTGGTCGTGCCGGGTTACGGGATGGCGGTAGCACAAGCTCAACACGCTGTGCGTGAATTGCAGATGCAACTAGAAAATAACAACTGCACCGTGAACTATGCGATCCACCCAGTTGCGGGTCGGATGCCGGGTCACATGAACGTCTTGTTAGCCGAAGCGGATGTCCCTTACGAACTGTTGTATGAAATGGATGAGGTTAATCCTAATATGGAGAGTTATGATGTGGTTATGGTCATAGGAGCAAACGACGTCGTCAACCCAGCCGCGAAGGAAATGGAAGGTTCTCCAATCTATGGTATGCCGATCATTGAAGTGTATCGTGCAAAGACAGTCTTTGTGTTGAAGCGTTCTGCGAATGCGGGTTTCGCTGGCGTGGATAATCCCTTGTTCTTCAAAGATAACACGCAAATGATCTTAGGTGATGCCAAAGAAACGGTGAATGCTTTAGTCAGAGAGTTTGGCGATAGTTAACGTACAAGGTATTAGAAAGCCCCTGCAAGTGGAGAGTCTTGCAGGGGCTTTTTATTCGAGCGAGGGATTATTCCCCCGCGATTTGCATTTCACTTAATAGCACTGAACCAGTAAACATTGAACCACGGCGTTCAATATCACCCCCGACACCGACAATATTCAATAACATGTCTTTGAGATTACTGGCAATGGTAAATTCACTGATAGGATATTGGATCACGCCGTTTTCTACCCAAAAACCTGCTGCACCACGAGAATAATCACCGGTGACACCGTTCACGCCTTGTCCCATTAGCTCTGTTACTAAGACACCTGTACCCATGTCTTTGAGCAAACTCGCTTGGTCAGGGTGGGTGGTGTTGATCTGCCAATTGTGTACACCGCCGGCGTGACCGGTAGAGGGTAGGTTCATTTTTCGGCCAGAATAGGTGGTCATGAGATAGAGCTGTAGAATACCGTCAGCGACAATCGTGCGGTCAATCGTAGCCACGCCTTCATGATCAAACGGTGATGAGGCGAGTGCTTGTGGCAGGTGAGGCTGCTCGGTTATCGTCATCCACTCGGGCAATATTTGCGTGTTCACACTGTCGAGTAAGAATGACGATTTGCGGTATAGACTGCCACCAGAAATAGCCGAAACTAGATGGCCGAACAAAGATCCAGCGATTTGACTGTCAAACATAACTGGATATTTGCCCGTTTTGACTTTTTCCGCGCCTAAGCGAGAGAGGGCATGCTTGGCCGCCTCTTTGCCGATTTTTTCTGTGCTTTTTAGGCGGTCTGCGATCCGGTCTACCGTGTAGGCATAATCACGTTGCATATCGCCATTTTCTTCGGCAATCACAACACAGCTGGTGGAATAACGCGTCGACGGATAACCTGCTAGAAAACCATGTGAGTTACCATACACGCGACAGCCGATATTGGCATTGTATGACGCACCATCGGAGTTGGTTATGCGGGGATCGCTGTCTAGGGCGTAGCGTTCCGTTTCTAATGCAAGTGCTAGACCTGCTTCGGTATCTAGCGCAACGGGATGATATAAGTCACAATCCGGAATATCTGTCGCTAACAGCGCCTCATCAGCAAGCCCATTACATGGGTCTTCTTCAGTATATTTTGCGATCTCTATGGCTTTGGAGACCGCCAACGCAAGGGCGTCATGACTGAGATCCGCCGTGGATGCCGAGCCTTTTTTCTTGCCGACATACACCGAGATCCCCAACCCACCATCATTGGTAAATTCTACTGTTTCGACCTCCTGCATACGCGCAGAGACCGCAATACCTTGGACCTTGGACATGCTCGCTTCTGCCTGGGTAGCGCCCTTTTGTTTGGCTAAGGCTAGGACGTCAGCAACTGCCGTTTTGATATCGTCTAATTGTTGTGTAATACCGTTACTCAATTTTTTTATCCATGTGTTGGGTAATCTTGCTACAATAGGCATAGCAAAACTACGATGAAAATTTATGTCACACTTTGAAGACCTACTCGATGACGAACCCGAATACGTCAGTAAAACGCAGCTGAAACAACAAGCAGATGCATTGCAACAGCTCGGTAAGCAATTGGTAGAACTCCCCAATGCTACTTTGAAAACGTTTCCTCTAGATGAGGAGTTGGCCGAATCTATTGCTCTGGCTCAACGCATCAATCGCAAAAAAGACGGGTTTCGCCGTCAGCTTCAATTTATCGGTAAACTGCTTCGTCAACGCGATACCGAAGCGTTAGAACAGGCTTTGGCCAGTTTACAAACCAAGCACAAACAAGCTAACGCTGCTTTTCACGCCTTAGAGCAAACGCGTGATAATCTTATTGCCCAAGGCGATAATGCTATCCAAGCCCTAATGGAAACTCATCCAGCGCTTGATCGCCAGCGTTTACGTCAGTTAATTCGCCAAGCCAAAAAAGAAGCTGAACAAAATAAACCTCCTAAGGCGTATCGCGAACTGTTTCAGTACCTTAAAGCGCATACGCTCCAAAACTAGTATGCGCAGTGTAGGTGGCGACTTAAGCAGTACCACCTACCGTAATTTCATCGACTTTCAATGAGGGTTGTCCGACCCCAACGGGTACACTTTGCCCTGCTTTTCCACACACGCCGACACCATTATCCAAAGCCATATCATTGCCAATCATAGAGATTTTGCCCATGACTTCTGGGCCGTTGCCGATCAAGGTTGCCCCTTTTATCGGCGTTGTAACCTTTCCATCTTCGATCAGGTAGGCCTCGGAGGTAGAAAATACAAATTTACCTGAGGTGATATCGACTTGGCCCCCACCAAAATTTGGCGCGTAAATCCCGTGTTTGATCGACGCAAACATCTCTTCTTGAGTATGTTTACCACCGAGCATGTAAGTGTTGGTCATACGGGGCATTGGTAAATGCGAATAAGACTCGCGACGTCCATTACCAGTTGCAGGTACACCCATCAACGATGCATTGTGCTTGTCCTGCATATAGCCTTTGAGTATACCGTCTTCAATGAGTACATTGTATTGCGAGGGGGTGCCCTCATCATCGATGGTTAATGAGCCACGGCGGTTGCGCATCGTGCCATCGTCGACTACGGTGACACCTTTTGCTGCAACTTGCTCGCCAATGCGACCCGAGAAGGTTGATGCGCCCTTGCGGTTGAAGTCTCCTTCAAGCCCATGTCCGACCGCTTCATGCAGTAACACGCCAGGCCAACCCGCACCTAACACAACAGGCATATTACCGGCTGGTGCTGCCACGGCTTGAAGGTTGACACGTGCCATATGTAAGGCCTCATCTGCTAATGTTTGATAAAACGGTACCCCGTTTTCTTCGCGTTGAAAAAAACTATAGGCATAGCGTCCACCGGCACCTGATGCGCCTCGCTCTCTGCGCTCCCCTTCCTCTAGCAAAACTGAGCAATTAAGACGGATCAAGGGGCGAATATCGGTTGCCCATGTGCCATCTGTACCAATCACCATGATTTCTTCATAAACGCCGGTTATGCTCACGGACACTTGCGAAGCATTGGGTGCTTGCTCACGAATATAGCGATCGGTTGCTTTTAATAACGCGACTTTTTCAGCATCAGCCATACCAAGTAGAGGATTATCGCTCATGTACTTTGCGTTTTGCGCGATTTCAGAGAAAGGCTTTGGTGTCTTGGGCGTGACATTCTCATGATCCGCAATACTACGGGCTGCTTTAGCTGCATCAAGAAGAGCATGAGGATTGATATCATCAGAATACGCAAAGCCTGTTTTTTCGCCACTGATAGCCCTTACGCCAACACCTCGCTCGATATTGTAACTACCATTTTTGATCATACCGTCTTCTAATACCCATGACTCATGCTGTGAAGATTGGAAATATAAATCTGCAAAATCAATATCATGTGCGCACAGTGCACTGAGAGTTTGGTCTATTTGAGTAGGTGTAATATCGGAAGCATCTAACAAATGTGCTTGAACGGTAGAGGTCACTTTATCTCCTTGGGTGAGCGAATGCGCTAACTGTCGTTTAAGCTAGCAGTTTACGGACTGATTGTCACGCAACGCGGCGCTAATAGCGAATAGATTTTTATGTCGATAGCAACTAACCTTTATCCTGAATCTGGTCAGCATTAGACTCAGGTTTTGTGGATGGCTCGGGCAGTATAACGGGTAAGCCTTCGCGATCAAGTTCTGTGATAGGCGCAGGGGTATCTCGTGGCGTCGGGTTGGTTCTTGCCGGCAACTGTATTTCTTGGCTTTTACGGGATACTTCGGTAATAACAGGATCGGAGAACGTCCCTCTGACCGAGTAATTGACATTAGAAAAGACTTTGGCTGAGGTTAGGACTTCATTCACAGCAAGTGCCGCTAAGGCTGTTGGAGGATTGACCATGAAGTACACGAGCGCTGGGAGATTCCCAGTCACATTAGGAGCAAACGACATTTGGTAATTGAGCTCACGGTTGACCAAATCAGAATAACCCATGATTTCAATTTCACCTGCACCGCCATCAACAACCGTATCATCGGTCAGTGCTAGTCCGTTCTCCAACACGATAGTGCCGGCAATTTCATCGTAGAAAAAACCTTTTGCAAAGACATCACGAAAATCTAAACTCAGTTTACGCACCAACGAATCGAGTGACAGGACAGTAAATATCCGAGACCCTTGGTCACTGACTTCTGATAAATAACCATCATCTAGGCGCCATTTTACCGCACCATTCATGCTGGCAAAATCTAACTCATAAGGTACTGCTTGCCAGTTGAGGTCAAAGTTAAATTGGCCTGCAGAGTCTTGAATACCAGATTCAAGACCAAAGTCATCTAAAAAGCGACCAAAATTGCTGCTAGTAAACTCACCCTTGAGAGCGGTTTGGCTGAAATTACCGTTATTCTTTTGCTCAGTCATCACACTCCAAGTACCGCTGGCATCTAGTACACCATAATTGGTCTGAAACGCAATTTTTTCCAATACCAAACCGTTTTCACTCGGTTTGGTTGCTATCTGAACTTGTCCTAAATTTTTGCCCAAGATAGTGCATTGAACACAAGCAAATTGGATGGGGGGTAAGGTGTTAACCTGTTCGGGGGATAACTTTTGGTAATAAAGCTCACCCTCATCTTCTTGCCACTGAGCAAAGTTGATGTAATCTGCATTGATGACGATGCCACTGCCTAACCAATCATTAAATATCTGCACATTGCCTTTCGCTTCTTTGGCAGCAATATCAATTTGCCAGTTGTTATCAGATTGTTTGGCTAACGCACGCACATCTGAGATTTGTTGTCCTGCAAAATACAGGACTTGAGTGTCGATAAAGATGCGTTCAGGTGTACTGAATATATTATTACGACTCTCAGTTTTTACGGTAGATAGCATGCGCTCAATTGCTTCATACCAACGCGGTATGGAGACTTCTGGGAGGTTGGCAGAAATACTAAAACCCATGCCCAACCCGGTAAAGTCGGTCTGTCCTAAGGCCAGATGCGCACGGGAGAATTGCCCTTCATCAAAGGGCAGTACTCCTTCAAAGCGGACATCCTCACCCAACTGGCCGCTTATGTTGAGTGTTTTGCTGTCGCCAAACCCCGTAATCTTTAGATGTTGTCCTTGACCTGGCATTGTGGCAAATGGAGGGGGGAGATCAATCTGGGTGTTGTCGAGTTGTGCAAGAAGCGTAAAGTCATAAGCCATGTTATCAGGAGAAAATACTAAGCCAATATCACTTGTCCAGTTGTCACTCCCGGCAAATATTTCTGCATAGGTTGGATCCAGTTTGCTGGCTAAGATTGCACTATCCCAATAACCGTCAATACGAATATCTGCGTTAAAATCCTCCTCACTGCGATAGGTATTGACTGATATTAAAATAGGTTGATCAAGCAAGTTAGCCTCTAAATCCTCGATCGTGATGCGGTCATTAATGAATGTTATCGCACCTTTTGCATGCGTTAGGGTCGTATCTATATCGTTAAAGACAACATAGTTATTAGGCAAATTAACCGTGCCAGAAGCGCTCACTGATCCTTCGCTTAAGGGAATGTGCAGGTTCAATGCGGCATCTACATCATTGGATATGATAATATTTTCTAACAGTAACTTGCCTACTGAGTCTCCTAAGCTGGAATGGCGCATGACTTGTGAAAATGCAAACCCAGTCCCAGCGCCAAGCGCATCAATGGTCAGGAGGCTGTCTTTTGATAAGTCAGGGATAGTCGCCACCATATCGCTAACGTCAACATCCAGTAACTTACCGGAAGGGGCTAGCATCGTTAAGTCTGCGTTTTCAAAGCGTAATTTTAATACCAGTTCAGTCAAGCTTGGCCAGTTTTGAGCAAATAAAAAATCAGTATTAACGACATCAACGTGAGCTTGAAAGACGCCAGAACCATCGTTAAAAGGGAAGTCCGAACCGCGTCCATGCCATAAAATTTTAACGTCTTCTACCTCGCCTGTTTGGGTTGGTGTAGCGAGAGCTTCTTGCAAATAGGTATAGGTTTTACCCAAATAGCGTTCAGGCAGGAGTTTTGTCATATTGGTAACGGTCTGAGGATCAAAAGTCCCGACTAAGGACAAGTACTCTGAGCCTGAGTGATAACTACCCGCCAGAGAGACGGCGCTGAGGTGAGTATTAGCAGTGAGTGAAAACTGCGGTAGTGCCCATGTGTGTGGTGTCACTTGCACATGGATTTGACCGTTTAAATGCTCTACGGTTAGATCTTCAGTGAGTAAGGCATGAGTTAATAATTGTGTATCCTGTGCGCGTAGATCAATCGCAATGTCCGTTTGTTGTGCCGTATACTGTAGGTCGAGTTGCACGTTGGCTGACTGGATCCCGGGTACAGTCGTTTCTGCTGTGTTAATGTCGTTTAGTTGTGCACGGGCGTAGATGGTATCTGCACGCATCGCGACATCGGCGGTGACTAAATGCCCAGTGAATTCGCTAGCGTTTAACCATGGCTGCGTCCCTGTCGCTGCAAAAAAGTGGGCCAGTGGGACAAATGGCTCGAGCGCTAAGGGTTTTTGCAAAGCTAGTTGAATATAGCCATCGCTTGAGAAGGAACCAAGTATAGCCGTATTGATTTGGGTGTCATCAATTTGTAGGGCAATATTGTTGAGGCTAAAGCGCCAATCGGTGGTAGTGGGTTGGGCGGATATATCAACTTCTGACAAGTTGATGGATAACGTAGTATTCGGTCGAGTTTGATGAAGAAACTCGATACCAGCGCCATTTAAACGGCCTTCAATATGATCAATTGAAGACTGTTGAATGTTCACCCAAAGTTGTGCGTCAAAATGACTGTCCACAATGGTTGTGTGGGGTGCTAGGTAGGGTGCTAATATATCCTTAAAAGCAATATTGTTTGCTTGCAAATAAATGACACCATCCAAAGCCTCTTTGGGACCGAGCAATCGCACTGCGACCGTGGCAACATTATCGGGTCGTTCATCTATCGATATTAAACCTCGACCTTTGCGCTCGACATCGCCGTTTAACCAGCTCATCTGTTTGATATTGATGCGATGTGTTCGGCCTGGTAAGTGTAATTGTATTTTGGAGTCTAAAACGGAAAAGTACTCGAGCTTATTGAGTACCACATCTTGGATTTGACTGGTAAATGGGGTTGGTGACTGCTCACTTCTAATGTTGCTTTGATAAATGTGTATATCGGCACCAGAGATTTCGAACTTATCGGTGACAATGCTAAGCGTGGAAAGTGATGAGAGAAAATCCAATGAGATAAACAACTCTTCTATGGTCAACGTTGAATCGTCAAATTGTGGGTCACCTAAAGTGACATCGCTTAAACGCAATTGTGGTCCTGCGCCTTCCCAAGCACCAGATAGTTTTGTAATAGTGACTTGTGTGCCCAGCTGTTCGCTCAAGAGATGGCTCATATGTGCATTGACGCGATCTACTTCAGGCAGCAGTAGACGAAAAGTCGAGAGGGAAACAGCCACAAGCAATAAGACCAAGGCGATAGTGTGCCACAAGCTGCCTAGGATCTTATTAGTGATTGTAGTTGTACTGGGCTGCATAATCTCAGTGCCTAATTACATCATGACGACGTCAAATTTATCTTGGTTGTACAGGTGCTCGGTTTGCACTTTGATTTGCTTGGCGACAAACATCTCTACCTCTGCCAACATATGTGATTCTTCGCCCATCAATGCTTCGGCTACGAGTGGAGAGGCATACACAACAAACTTGTCAGCATCGTAAGCGCGGTTAACACGTACGATTTCACGCATAATCTCAAAGCATACTGTTTCAACTGTTTTGATGGACCCTCTGCCCTGACATACGGGACACTCTTCACATAGCACATGCTCTAAACTTTCGCGTGTGCGTTTGCGGGTCATTTCGATCAAACCCAGTGCGGTAAAGCCGTGAATATTGGTTTTGGCACGGTCTTTACTACAAGCTTGCGTTAATGAGTGTAAGACTCTTTTTTGATGCTCAGGTTCCGTCATATCGATGAAATCAATCAGGATCATACCGCCTAGATTGCGCAAACGCAGTTGCCTAGCAATTGCTTGGGTAGCTTCGATATTGGTATTGAAGATAGTTTCTTCTAAATTGCGATGACCGACAAATGCACCCGTATTGATATCAATGGTGGTCATTGCCTCGGTTTGGTCGATAATTAAATATCCACCTGATTTCAGATCTACACGACGTTTCAGTACGCGTTGCGCTTCATTTTCAACATCATACAGATCAAAAATGGGTCTTTCACCTGTATAGTAGACGAGTTTGTCATGCAGTTCAGGGACGTATTCTGCGGTAAAGTCGGAGAGTTCGTTGAAAGCGAGTTTTGAATCGATTTGGACTTTGGTGATTTCAGTACCGGTAAAATCACGAATTAACCGAGGTGCTAAAGAAAGATCTTCAAACAAAACGTGTTTTTTACGATCTTTGCGACGCTCTTTGATCCTTGCCCACAGTCGGCGTAAAAATAACGCGTCTTGTTCTAATTCTTCACCTGCCACCCCTTCTGCTGCAGTTCGAAGGATAAATCCTCCTTGCTCATCACATAAGGGTTGGACGAGTTCACTCAGACGTTTGCGTTCTGCTTCATCTTCAATTCGCTGCGACACACCAACATGAGTAACCGAAGGCATAAAGACCAGATACCGAGAAGGGATAGTGATATCGGTCGTTAACCTCGCACCCTTTGTGCCAATGGGATCTTTGATCACTTGCACGACGATATCTTGGCCTTCACGGACGAGTTCACGGATATCCTTTTTGGGCATTTCATGGAACGGGATTTCTGGTTCCACCGCTTGTTTGTAGGCGATGTCCGAGGCGTGTAAAAATGCGGCTTTAGTAAATCCTATATCAACAAAGGCTGCCTGCATGCCTGGTAATACACGCGATACTTTGCCCCGATAAATGTTACCTACAAGGCCGCGCTTGGCATGTCGTTCGATATGAATTTCTTGTAAAATACCATTTTCTATCAACGCCACCCGAGACTCTGAGGGGGTAACGTTTATCAGTAGCTCTCCACTCACTGTGACTACTCCAAAAATTAACTATGCTAGTTATAGCATGTATCGCTGTTTGATTCGATACAAGAACCAGAAAACCCATGGCCAAAGTAGCGCAGTGGTGATGATTGGCCAAAAGTAATTGAAGTGAAAAAAGATATCAGTTAACCAGTGCTGTAGCCAAAACACGGTAATATTAAAAAATGCGCTCAGTAGGGCGACCACGCCAATTTGTTGCCAAATAGAGTAGTTTTTCATGCGTTGGTAATTGACGGAACTTACAAACATCACCAAACTACAAGCCAATGAGTGCAGTCCTAAGTTGTATCCAAGCAGTACGTCCAGCAAAATACCGCACACAAAAGCAATGCCGATGTTGATCACCGTAGGTTGTGCCACGTTCCAAAATATTAACGCCATGAGGAGCCAATCGGGGCGGTAAATATTGACGCCAACGGGTAGGGGAATGACTTCTAGAACCAGTGCAGCTAACAAAGTCAGGTAGATAGGCCAACGCTTATTCATTAAACGCCTCACTCTCGTCCAGTGCGCCACTCGCACCTAACAATAACACGTACCGCAGACTATCCAAGCGTGCTAGTGGTGTGGCAACAACTCGAGCAAAAGGGCGTGTTTCATCACGAATAATCGTATCTATCACCGCCACTGGATACCCTTCAGGAAACACACCACCCAGACCAGACGATATCAGGACATCACCAATTTCGAGATCGGCGCTATGTGGGACATACTGCAACTTTAACTGAGATATATCACCAGACCCATTGATGATGAAGCGCAGATTATTGCGCAATACTCGTACCGGGATAGCATGAGAGATATCGGTAATAAATAATACCCGGCTATTCGTTGGTGCGACATCAACTACCTGTCCAACAATGCCTTTGTCATCCACCACAGGTTGAGAAGTAAACACCCCATTTAATGCGCCTTTGTTAATCACAACTTGCTGTGTAAAAGGATTGTTATCAACAGCCATCAGTTCGGCTACGGTTTTGGGTAAGTCCAGTCTGAGAGGGGCATCAAGTAAGTTGCGAAGTTGTTGATTCTCAGCCTCTAATATAGAAAAGCGTTGTTCTTTTTCTCTTAAGAGCATAATTTCATTGATAAACTTTGTACGTTCATCAATCAGATCAGCTTGTGTTTTTAAGCGGTTAGCACTCTCTTCAAAGAGTATATTGGGTAAACTAGCCACATACTGGATAGGCGCTACAACAGTATTAAGGACATTTCTAATCGGTTGAAAGGCATTATAAAACCCATCCGCGACCAGCATCATAGTGGCAATGATCACTGCAATTAATAATCTTATTGAGAGCGGTACACCGCGTTTGAAGATGGGGTTCATATTAGTTAAGAAGGCAACCGAAGTTGCCTTATCTATATTCATTCGTCAGTGAATAAATCGCCACCGTGAAGGTCTATCATGTCAAAGGCCATGCCACCACCACGCGCTACACAGGTTAATGGATCATCTGCAACTACTACAGGGATCCCCGTTTCTTCCATTAACAAGCGATCTAAGTCTTTTAGCAATGCACCACCGCCAGTTAATACCATGCCGTGTTCTGAAATATCAGATGCCAATTCTGGTGGAGATTGTTCGAGTGCAACCATAACAGCAGAAACGATCCCCGAAAGAGGCTCTTGTAACGCTTCAAGGATTTCATTGGAGTTCAGGGTAAAACTGCGAGGTACACCCTCTGCGAGGTTACGACCGCGTACTTCAATTTCTTTGACTTCATCACCAGGATACGCTGCGCCAATTTCGTGCTTGATACGCTCAGCAGTCGCTTCACCGATTAACGAACCGAAGTTGCGGCGGATATAGGAGATGATCGCTTCATCAAATTTATCGCCACCGATGCGCACCGATGATGAATATACAACACCATTCAGTGAAATAATCGCAACTTCTGTGGTCCCACCGCCGATATCGACTACCATTGAACCGGTCGGTTCTGAAACCGGCAAACCCGATCCAATCGCGGCAGCCATGGGTTCATCTATTAAATAAACATCACGAGCACCCGCACCTTCTGCTGATTCTTTAATCGCACGACGTTCTACTTGGGTTGAGCCACATGGGACGCACACTAACACACGAGGGGAGGGGCGTAAGAAATTGTTGTCATGCACTTGTTTAATAAAATACTGCAACATCTTTTCTGTGACGTTAAAGTCGGCAATCACTCCATCTTTCATCGGACGAATCGCTTCAATATTCCCAGGTGTACGACCAAGCATTTTCTTTGCTTCACTACCGACGGCAGCAACGCTGCGGGGCGACCCAACACGTTCTTTGCGAATAGCGACTACAGAGGGTTCGTTCAACACGATACCTTGGTCTTTTACATAAATGAGGGTGTTGGCTGTACCGAGATCGATAGACAGATCATTTGAAAAAATACCGCGTAGCTTTTTGAACATGACTGGCCCGTGAGGTGTGTTGTTATTAAATTAAGAGCATTTATTTTATGGTAAGTTGCCAAGG
>JBEVCF010000104.1:0-24983 GCA_040514355.1 Glaciecola sp. | reverse complement strand
ACAGATTTTTAGATAAAAAAATAACTTCATTTGCCATGTCTATTGCAGTGACCATTGGCATCGATAACACAATCCTCATATACTCAACCATCCCAATCTATCATGAGGTCTTAACCATTATGTTTGCTGCAAGAGTAGAGCGCGTCATCAATAAACCAATTCAAGAAGTGTTCCGTTATTTATCTGACCATGCAGGATACACTCAATTTAAGGGGGTAAAAGTCGCAGAATTGCTTTCCGAGGGTACGCAAGAGCGCAATGGTAAAGGTGCGGTCAGAAAAATTGGGGCTGGCCCCTTAGAATTTATCGAAGAGATCACCGAATTTGAACGGCCATTTCGGATGCATTACCACATCACTGCGTCAAAACCGTTTCATATTCATCATACCAAAGGAGAGATCACACTGACTCAGCATGGGATGGGTACGAAGGTCGAGTGGGAAACGGCGGGGTATCACACCATGCCTATTTTGGGGCCGGTATTTGACAAAATACTGCAATCCCGAATTGGTGGAGCCTTTGGTGGGATCTTAAAAGGTATCGAACAGGCATAAGTATACAGCCGTTGGAACATAATGAAGATTACTACTCATTGGCACACAGTTATCGTGCTACAAATCAAAGTTTAGGCATTGCGGTTTTGCTCATATGCGGAATAATCAGGAATGCGATATTCATACGCCTTGTTCAATAATGGCGAGCTTACTAATAAATCTGCGGATGCTGGATTACACGCAACGGGAATATTCCACACGGCCGCAATTCTCAACAAGGCTTTGATATCCGGATCATGGGGCATCGATGCTAAGGGATCCCAAAAGAAGATAAGCACATCAATTTTTTGTTCCGCGATAAACGCACCAATCTGCTGATCGCCACCCATCGGGCCACTTAATAAACGCTTAGTAACTAATTCACTCTCGTGTTCTATGACACTACCCGTGGTACCGGTCGCCCAAAGTTGATGGTCTTTGAGAATGGTTTCATGTGCTTTACACCATCTGGCCAAAACCGGTTTCATGTTGTCGTGAGCAACCAATGCAATGCGTTTGATAGCAGGTGCGGTAGTATTCGTAAAATGCATAATGATGATATATTTTTGTGATATAATCCTAGCATACGCTATGGATGATTAATTTGGCTAGAGTTTTGGAAAGAATATGCGGTATTTAAGTTTATGTTTGCTGTGGCTACTCGTTGCTTGTGGTGGAGGAAATGGCGGTGGTAGTCCAAAGCCTCCCCAACCTAATCCCCCGAAAAACACCGCTCCCGCGGTCAGTGCTTTTAATGTCGATAGCATTTCTCAACAGGGCTTGGTGCAATTGAGCTGGCAAATCTCTGATGCTGACAATGATGCGCTTACTTGTGAGGTGAGTATGTCTTCTGCTGAGCCGGCTTCGCGTAGCTTGAGTAACTGTCAATCTGGTCAAGCTGTGACGTTTCAAGTGAGCGCCAATGGTAGTTATAGTGCCACATTACGTGTCTCAGATGGCACAGCCCAAACCACGCAAAACCGCTTAGTAGCCGTGACGCAAATAGCTAGCGCCAATCCTGACCCTGTGCCATCTAATGAGATTGAAGTGATGAAAGTGTATTACCTGCATTCTTCTGAACGTTATGCAGGTTGGGGGTTGCATTTGTGGGGTGAGGCTATCGAACCGCAGATGGAGACAACGTGGCAAACTCCGCTGCCACCAACGCGTATAGAAAGTGATTATGCGTATTGGGAGGTGCCGATTCAGGATGAAACAGCCATCTTTAGCTTCATAGTACACTTTGGTGATTTAAAGAGTCCTAATTATGATCTGATCCTGCGACCCAGTGAGTTTGGCGATACGGTATGGGTCGTTGAAGATCGCGTGGCAGCTATCGGAGCTGGCATTACAGCTACACCATTTGCCGATGAGGCCGAGGCGCGCGAAGCACTAGCCGAGTTACGAGCGACTAAAGGCAATGCCGTCGCTGCGTTGGATTTGTCTACTGTGCCAGTCAATCAACCGGCCTCGACGCACCCAGAAGGCTGGTATGAATCGGCGAACTGGATGGAGATCTACGTCCGCGGTTATCAAGATTCAGATGGTGATGGAATCGGCGATTTTAATGGTTTAACAGAGCGTTTACCGTATTTAGCCGAACTGGGGATCACGGGGTTGTGGTTAATGCCGATTATGGAAAGTGCGGATAACGACCACGGTTATGAAACGCAAGATTATCGTGCTGTGGAAAGTGACTATGGCACGATGGCTGATTTTGAGCGTTTGTTAGCAGAGGCTGAACGCTATGGTATAGCGATTATTATTGATTATGTTGTCAACCATGCGGCGAGTCAGAATCCTCTATTTTTAGATGCCGCTAGTTCGGCGGATAATGCTTATCGGGATTGGTTTATTTGGCGAGACACGGTAGCCAATGACTGGCAGCTATGGGGACGCACACCTTGGCGTAATAGCCAATACGGGGTGTATTATGGTGCCTTCACTGACAGGATGCCGGATTTTAACCTACGGAACCCGGACGTAATTGCATATCATCAAAACAGTATGCGGTTTTGGCTTAACAAGGGCGTGGATGGATTTCGTTTTGATGCGGTCGGTGTATTGGTCGAAAACGGCCCTGGTCGTTTGGAAAATCAACCAGAAAACTTAGATATAATGCATGTTTTGCGTGAGGGCGTGCAGGACTATGACAATATCTATATTGTTTGTGAGGCGCCTGGTCAGTTCCGGCAAATGGCTTCTCCATCTGCTTGTGGCGCGGCCTTTAACTTTGCAGCAGGCCATGCGATTTTGGATTCGGTGCGCGCCCAGCGCGCTTTGCCAAGTATGACCAATGAAATGCGTGAAGCGAATCACGATGCTATGCCACTGATTTTGGCCAATCACGATGCCTTCGCTGGTGTGCGGATTTACAATCAACTCAACGGCAATATGGGACAATACCGACTCGCTGCTGCGACATATTTGTTGGCGTCTAATGCCCCCTTTACCTATTATGGTGAAGAAATTGGTTTAGCAGGGGGGAATGGTTTACAAGGCGATCACGCACTGCGAACCCCTATGAGCTGGAATAACAATGCGCAACACGCGGGTTTTTCGACGCGCACGCCCTTCAGAGCACTATCGGCTAACTTTGCGCAAAATAATGTCGAAGCGCAATCAGCTGAATCAGATAGCCTATATCATTGGTATCAAAGCCTATATGCTTTGCGTCAAGCTCAGCCCATTTTGAGTACGGGTGAAATCACGGTACATAGTGCCGATAACGCACCTGTTTTGGTGTTCAGTCGTGAGCTTGGCGATGATAGGGTGTATGTGGCAATTAACTACAGCATGGATACACAAGCTTTGCCGGCTGAGTTCACTGACGCTAGCACAGTGTTGTGGTCTGGGTTGAACCTAAATACTGAGGTGACGATGCTGGCAGACCAAAGTGTGTTGGTGTGGCGATGATGGTTGTATGCCATATCGCAAATAATATGCTTATCGCAGGCTATCCATCACAACTTTTGGGTTTTTATCGAGTACGTTAACTAGCACTAACCTATTGGATTACAAAATGTCGATAAAAAACCCAAGCATCTAAATTTTCATTCAAGAACTGCTTGGGTTTTGTATTTGGTTTCAGACAAGTTTTAAAAGTTTAAAAAATTGTCTTGAACTAGATAACGTTTAGAACGGGATATCATCGTCAAAATCGAAATCAGGTTCTTGTAACGGTTTTGGCTGTTGTGCAGGTGGATTGTTAGGTTTTTGATAACCGCCACCTTGATTAGCTTGGTTGCCGCCCTGGTAGTTACCACCACCTTGATTGAAGTTATCGTTGGGAGCTTGATAAGCACCACCGCTATTTTGATTGCGACCGCCAAGCATCTGCATTTGGTCCGCGACGATTTCAGTTGTGTAGCGATCGTTACCAGATTGGTCTTGCCATTTACGGGTTTGCAGTTTGCCTTCAAGGTAAACTTGGGAGCCTTTTTTGAGGTATTCCCCCGCAATCTCCGCCAAACGGCGATACATAACCACGCGGTGCCATTCGGTACGCTCTTGTTGCTGGCCTTGCTGGTCCTTCCAACTTTCGCTGGTTGCGATACTTAAATTAGCAACAGAGCCACCATTGCCCATAACACGCACTTCAGGATCTTGTCCTAAATTACCCACTAGGATTACTTTATTTACGCCTTTTGAAGCCATGATTCACCTCTGTTCTAATAATTATTGTAAGACTGCGCGCGCTTTAGCGATTTCAAATGTTTTGGCATCCACTTTGAGATAAGCGGCTTGCTCTGCAGCGACAATCGTGATGTCTTTAACGCCGGCTAATGCCCCTAAACTCGTTGCTAATTCTGCGACAGTTTTGTTCTGTAAATTAATCGTAAGTGTAACTCTTTTTACGCGTGGTTGGCTATGTAAACTTAGGATTAAAATCAGCCATACAATGCCAAGCCCGATGCACACAGTATAAAGCGCATTAATCGAAAAGCTACTCGTCATAAGACCAGAAATCATCCCGCCTAAAAAAGCACCAAAAAACTGAAAGCTAGCATAAATCCCCATGGCTGTACCTTTCTTACCGGCAGGTGCGATTGAGGATACGAGTGCAGGAGTATTAGCTTCTAAGTAATTGAAACCTATAAAAAATACTAAAATCAAGGCACATAGCGAGTACAGCGATAAGGCCCCATCGAATAACGCAAGACCCGCGAAACAACTGATCATCATCACGATGCTGACACTCATGACCGCTTTAGCTTGTTTCCGTGCGGCGCCCATCAACACGATTAACCCGATAATGGAGGCTAATAGGACGGGTAAATACACCGTCCACTGTGCCTCTAAACCCACTCCCAAGTCGGTCAAAAGGGTGGGAATTTGAATAAATAAAATGGTGATAAACAGGTGTAAAAGACACACGCTAATATTGAGCAATGAGAGCTCTTTATGTCTTAATAACCCTAAGACAAAATCTTTGCGAGGCAGCGTTTCTGCACTCGGTGCAATATTGACCGCGGATGGAACGACAAATACGACAAGGGCAATACCAAATACACTCAGTGCTGCGGTGATCAAGAACAGCCCCGACAGGCCATAATCATCGGCTAGAATGGGGCCAAGTAGTAAGGCTAAATAGAAAGAACAGCCAATGGCGATGCCAATAATCGCCATCACTTTGGTACGGTGTTCTTCTCGCGTTACATCTGCTGCCAGGGCCATGACTGCACCTGCAATTGCGCCTGCACCTTGAAGTACACGTCCGATAATGAGCGTCGTCATATCCTCCGCTACACCTGCAATCAAAGAGCCTACAGCAAACAACATTAGGCCCAGCACAATCACTGGTTTACGCCCCAGTTTATCTGACAACATACCAAAGGGGATCTGCAAAATAGCTTGTGTCAAGCCATACCCACCAATCGCTAAGCCAACATGCCATGCCGAAAATCCAGAATAGTCAACAGTTAGGATCGCCAACACAGGCATGACCATAAACAGGCCTAGCATGCGTAAAACATAAATAATCGCGAGGGAGAAAGCCGCTTTGAGTTCTGTTGCGTTCACAAAAATGTCTATTTTCACCAAAAACTGATTCTATTTTATCACAACTCACGCAAAAGCCGATCGATGAAGTTTAGGCGGATGGTCGAGTGAACAAAAAGGATGTGAAACGCGTAAACAGATATTATTTTTTTGATTAGGTATGGCATACTTAATCTTTTAGCATTTAGCTATTTGGACATCATGGATAAAATTGAAGTACGCGGTGCGAGAACCCATAATTTAAAGAACATTTCTCTCGATCTTCCCCGTGATAAACTGGTTGTCATTACCGGTTTGTCAGGCTCTGGTAAATCTTCTCTAGCATTTGATACGCTGTACGCTGAAGGCCAACGCCGATACGTTGAGTCACTTTCCGCTTATGCGCGCCAATTTTTGTCAATGATGGAAAAACCCGATGTCGATCACATAGAGGGCTTGTCTCCAGCGATATCCATTGAACAAAAATCCACGTCTCATAATCCACGATCAACCGTCGGTACTATCACCGAGATTTACGATTATTTGCGGCTTTTATTTGCACGTGTCGGCACACCAAAGTGTCCAGAGCATAACGTTGCGTTAGATGCCCAGACCATTTCGCAAATGGTAGACCGTGTCTTAGCCATGCCTGAGGGCACTAAATTAATGTTATTGGCGCCGGTGGTCCAAAACCGTAAAGGCGAGCACGTCAATACCCTCCAGAGCTTGAGTGCCCAAGGGTTTATCCGTGCCCGTATCGATGGTGAAGTATGCGATCTCTCCGATCCTCCGACGTTAGAGCTACATAAAAAACACACGATTGAAGTGGTGGTGGATCGGTTTAAGGTGCGTGATGACTTGCAACTGCGTTTAGCCGAGTCTTTTGAAACGGCACTCAATCTCTCTGCTGGTAATGCCAAGGTGGCATTAATGGACGACCCGGACGCCGAAGAGATTATTTTCTCAGCCAATTTTGCCTGTCCGCATTGTGGCTACAGTATCGCTGAGTTAGAACCGCGACTGTTTTCATTCAATAACCCAGCCGGTGCTTGCCAAACCTGTGATGGCTTAGGTACGCGCCAGTTTTTTGACCCATCTCGCGTGGTGACTAATCCGGATATCAGCTTAGCCGGTGGTGCTATTCGCGGTTGGGACAAACGCAGTTTTTATTATTTTCAAATGCTTCAGGCGGTAGCAGAACATTACGATTTTGACCTAAATGTACCGTTTAAAGAGTTGGACAAAAAAGCCGTTGATGTCATTTTAAATGGCTCGAAAGGAAAAGCGATTGCGTTTAAGTACATCAACGAACGCGGCGATATTATGCAGCGCAAGCACCCTTTTGAAGGGGTTATTCCCAATATGGAGCGTCGTTACAAAGATACCGAGTCCAATTCAGTGCGTGATGAGCTAGCCAAATATTTAGCCAATCAACCCTGTTCAACGTGTGAAGGCTCACGTTTGCGCCTAGAAGCACGCAATGTCTTTATTGAAGGGACGAATTTACCGGTTGTTGCGAATATGTCGATTGCGCAAGCGTGTGATTTCTTTATGAATTTGAGCTTGACCGGCCAAAAAGCAGCCATTGCGGAAAAGATTTTGAAAGAGATCCAAGACCGTTTGAATTTCTTGATCAATGTTGGTCTCAATTATCTTTCGCTAGAGCGCAGTGCCGATACCCTATCTGGTGGAGAAGCCCAGCGTATTCGCCTTGCTAGTCAGATTGGAGCAGGTCTGGTCGGCGTCATGTATGTCTTGGATGAACCTTCCATTGGCCTGCATCAACGCGACAACGAGCGCCTTTTGAAAACGTTGCGCCATCTTCGCGATTTGGGTAATACCGTATTGGTAGTCGAGCACGATGAGGATGCTATCCGTGATGCCGACTACATTGTTGATATTGGTCCTGGCGCGGGTGTCCACGGTGGTGAAATTATTGCACAAGGCTCACTCGAGGATATCAAAAATACGCCAGAATCTTTGACGGGTAAGTATTTATCTGGTGTAGAAGCGATCGAGGTCCCCAAAAAGCGCAACAAGCCCAAAAAAGATGGTTGGGTGGTGTTAGAAGGCGCAACGGGAAACAACTTACGTGATGTGACATTAAAAATCCCGACCGGCTTGATGACCTGTGTGACTGGGGTGTCTGGTTCAGGTAAATCGACACTGATTAACGACACGTTTTATAAAATTGCACAGCGCGAGCTAAACAAAGCCACGACCAATGAGCCGGCCCCGTATAAAAAAATCACGGGTTTGGAGAAGATGGATAAGGTGGTGGATATTGATCAATCACCCATCGGCCGTACGCCACGTTCCAATCCGGCGACGTATGCGGGTATTTTTACACCGATCCGCGAGATTTTTGCTGGGACTCAGGAAGCCCGTTCGCGCGGGTACAAAGCAGGACGCTTTAGTTTTAATGTCAAAGGTGGGCGTTGTGAAGCGTGCCAAGGTGACGGGGTGATCAAAGTTGAAATGCACTTCTTACCTGACGTCTATGTGCCTTGTGATGTGTGTGCCGGCAAACGTTATAATCGCGAAACCTTAGAGATCCGTTTCAAAGGCAAAAATATTCATGAAATTTTGGAAATGACGGTAGAAGATGCGCGTGAATTCTTCGATGCAATCCCTGCTATCAGTCGCAAACTGCAAACTTTGATGGATGTTGGTTTATCTTATATTCGTTTGGGCCAAGCCGCGACGACCTTGTCTGGTGGTGAAGCGCAGCGGGTGAAACTCGCCAAAGAGTTATCTAAGCGCGATACCGGTCAAACTTTGTATATCTTAGATGAGCCCACCACTGGTCTGCATTTCCACGATATTAAGCAGTTGATGTTCGTGTTACATCGCTTGCGTGATGCCGGTAACACCATGGTGGTGATTGAACATAACTTGGATGTAATCAAGACGGCCGATTGGATTGTCGATCTTGGACCGGAAGGCGGATCAGGCGGTGGTCAAATCATTGCGGAAGGCACACCTGAGCAGGTCGCAGAGAGTGAGGTCTCGCACACGGGACGTTTCTTAAAACCCATGTTGAAGTAATGATAGATGATGTTCAGTGAAACCTTTAAAGTCCGATTTTACGAAACCGACGCGTTGCGCCATGTCAATAACACGGTCGTGCCAAAGTGGTTCGAAACGGCACGGGAGCCAATTTTTAAGCTGTTTAATCCAAGCTTAGACCTATCTCGTTGGCCACTTATCATCGCTTCAGTAGCGGTCGATTACCTAGCGCAGATACACTACGGTAAGGATGTCGAAATCAAAACCGGCATCGCCAGGATTGGCAATAGTTCATTTACGGTGTATCAAGAGGTATGGCAGGGCGATATACGTGTTGCGAAGGGCTCAACCACAATGGTGCACTTTGATTATGAGACGCAAAAGTCGAAAGTGATCAGCGAAGAGGTGAGAGCGCAATTAACCGCCTGGTTGTGTGAGGCTGACTAATCAGTCTGCAGATATTGATGCTTAATAAAAAGGCGAAGATTTAACATTTTGAACACTGTCGCAGTGTATGTAAATCATTCGCCCTGGATAAATCAGCTCTCATTAGACTTTATTTTTCAGTCTTGATCACCGTGCCTTCAGACAAAGTCATAACGTTGTATTTGCCTTCATATTCTGGCATGAGCATAATGGAGTTGCGTGCCATTAAGATACCCATAGAAGGTTCTTGGCGTAAGAAAATAATGTCGCCAGCTTTTGCAGAAATATTTACTTCAGCCCAGTTTTCAGCTTTTGATAAAATCTGATGGTCACCTTCAGGGACATTAAAATAGATGTACTGATTTCCTCTGGTGTAACCCATTTCAGATGCATCTTCTTTGTCATTTAAAAACACATTGAAACGGATTAACCCACCTAATGGATTCGGACGAACCACATATACCATAGCAGACCCGTCAACAGGTTTGTGTGGTACTTCATAATTGCCTACCGCAGCCTTCATCTCCTGTGGCGTAGGCAAAGATGCGCACCCACTGAATAAGGCGACTAACAACCCTAATATAATGAATTTTAAAAATTTCATGTTTTTCCTATGTGATATTTTTTATGCGTTCGCAGTATTGATGATATATATGCAATAGTCAAATAATCATGATAGCCATATGACGTCTATTCATATGGCGCGACAGTGACGCCTGATAAACTATAACTCACTGAGGCAATATCGCCGGTCCAGCGCTCAGTGGTAAGCGTGCCGGTGACCCAGACGGCATCATATAAATTATCAATCGGAACGGGTTCTGCGAATTTCACAAACACAATCTGGTTAGACGGTGGGGGCGGCACATGAATACAGGCGCCAAAGTAGGGCACCAGCAAAAACTCAGACGTTTCGGTAGCGGTACCCTCAAGCGGCACAACAAAGCCGGGGATTTTGACGAATTGACCGTCCAACTCAACGCGCACTGGAGCATTGGGTTGGGCTTGTGTCATATTGTTCATATGGTCGACGGTTACCTCAGAGGTTACAAAATCCTCAGGTACCATGTCTTCCCAATACAACTCTTTTGGTGTTTTGGCCAACACAGATGCATGACATAACACTGCGAATAATAGCAATGAAAACCTGGTCAGCATGGTGGTGTACGCTCCTTTATTTGTAATACCCTAAACAGGTTTCGACTTCATCTGCCGAGCCCATGATCACCGGTACGCGTTGGTGAATTTCGGTCGGCATCACTTCTAAAATACGGCCTTCGCCAGTATCAGCAGCCCCACCGGCATTCTCCATCAAAAATGCCATGGGGTTGGCTTCATATAATAAACGCAATTTACCCGGTTTGGCAGGATTGCGTTTATCAAAGGGATAGGCAAATATTCCTCCACGACTTAAGACACGGTGAATGTCACCCACCATTGCCGCCACCCAGCGCATGTTGAAATCTTTGCCGCGCGGACCTTCTGTACCCTTTAATAAATCAGACACATAATTTTGCATGGGAGCTTCCCAGTGACGTTGATTTGACGCATTAATAGCAAATTCCGAGGTTTCACGAGGGACTTGAATATCTGCTTCTGTAACCAAAAAACCGCCATGGGTTTTATCAAGGGTGTAGGCATGTGTGCCATTGCCCGTGGACATGACGAGCATAGTCGATGGACCATATAGTACATAGCCCGCAGCGACAATCTGTGTCCCGGGTTGTAAAAAAGCGCTCGGGTCGGTCGCATCTAGCCATTGCGGGGCATGCGTAATGGAAAATATGGTACCAATTAATGAGTTAATTTCGGTATTTGATGAGCCGTCCAAAGGGTCAAAGCTCACCAAGTACTTACCATCGGGATTACAGGGTACCACATCGTCTTCTTCTTCAGATGAGATGGCTTTGACATAACCAGAATCAGATAAGGTATCTTTGAGGATCTGGTTGGAAATCACATCTAGTTTCTTTTGTGTTTCACCTTGGACATTTTCAGATAACGTTGAACCAAGCACGCCTGCTAATGCACCTTGGCTAACCCGGAATGATATTTCTTTGCAGCCAGCTAACAGCGTACGGATAAGCAAGATTAATTCGAGCGGCGCACCATCCATTTGCAGGCGGGAATTTAATCGTTTCATGGTTTTTTTACCTTGTTTGTGTAGGGTTGAGGTTTGTGATGGAAGCTCACAAAGCCAAAGTGCGTAGCACTGCGGCGGGAGACATCCTTGTAGACTCGATGTGATGATTCACGTTTGTTGTTATTGGACGAGCATACAACACGTTGACTGTAGTTTACCTGTTATCGGCCGTGTTGTTAAATATGGTATACGTAATTTTGCGCAAATCTGCTAAAGTATGAGCATTATTTTCTCCATCTTCCAAAAGAACAATAACATGCATGTACATATTTTAGGGATCTGTGGCAGTTTTATGGGGGGCATCGCCGCCCTGGCTAAATCGCTTGGCCATACTGTCACAGGCTCTGATCGCAATGTTTACCCTCCGATGAGTACCCAGCTCGAAGCGCTCGGTATTACCTTAACTGAAGGTTATGATGTGGCACAGTTTAAGCCGGAGCCTGATATGGTTATTATTGGTAATGCCATGTCTCGTGGCAATCCAGCTGTAGAATACGTACTCAATCGCAACTTGCCCTACACCAGTGGACCACAATGGCTATTGGATAATCTGCTTAAAGATCGCTGGGTACTGGCCGTTGCCGGCACGCATGGCAAAACCTCGACCTCTAGTATTCTCGCTTGGATCTTAGAATACGCCGGCTACGAACCAGGATTTCTCATCGGCGGTGTGCCAGAAAATTTTGGTGTCTCTGCGCGAGCAGGAAACAGTGACTTTTTTGTGATTGAAGCGGATGAATATGACAGTGCGTTCTTTGATAAACGCTCTAAGTTTGTCCATTACCGCCCGCGCACCTTGGTGCTCAACAACCTGGAATTTGACCACGCGGATATTTTTGATGATTTAAATGCGATCAAAAAACAATTCCACCACCTAGTGCGTTCCGTGCCTGCCAATGGCTTAATCGTATCTGAGAAACACGATCACAACATGCAAGATGTGTTGGAAATGGGGTGTTGGACGACCCAAGAGTTTTTATCTAAAGACTGGCAGGCACAAAAAACTGCTGAAGATGGTTCTGCTTTTAAAGTGTTTTATCGCGGTGAAGAACAAGGTGAGGTGCAATGGTCATTGATTGGCGATCACAACGTGCACAATGGCATGATGGCGATTGCCGCTGCGCATAATGTCGGTGTGACGTGTGCTGTCGCGATTGACAGTTTACGTAAGTTTGTTAACGTCAAACGGCGCATGGAAGTCAAAGGCACGGTCAACAATGTGACCGTTTATGATGATTTTGCCCACCATCCAACTGCGATTGCAACAACAGTAGCCGGGTTGCGCGCCAAAGTTGGTGTCAACCGGATCTTAGCGATTTTAGAACCCCGTTCTAACACCATGAAACTGGGGATCCACAAAGACCAATTAACTCAAAGTTGGCAACATGCTGATGAAGTGTATGTGTTTGAACCAGCGAATTTAAGTTGGTCACTCGATGAGGTCGCACTAGCCAGTGCAGTACCCGTACATAACTATCAAGACGTCGATAAACTCGTCGAAGCTGTAATCAAAGAAGCACAGCCTTCAGATCACATTTTGGTAATGAGTAATGGTGGCTTTGCTGGGATCCATGGTAAGTTACTACAAAAATTAGCTGAAAAATACCCTCAAGGATAAGTACGTGAGCAGACCTTCGATCACATTAGCTATTACAGGCGCATCCGGCGCACCCTATGCTCTGCGTTTGTTAGAGCTGTTGGTCAAAGCGGATTATCATATTTTTGTGTTGATTTCTTCGGCCGCCAAAGTGGTATTTGCGGCAGAAGAAAACCTAAAAATTCCCAGTGGCAATGATGCAGTAGCTGCATTTTTTAGTGAGAAATTTGGTGCGCAAGATGGTCAAATCACGGTGTGTGGCCGTGATGAGTGGTTTTCGCCGGTCGCATCAGGGTCTGCCGCTCCCAAACAAATGATTGTCTGTCCTTGTTCTACAGGGACGCTGTCAGCAATCGCAACAGGTGCGAGTGATAACTTGATAGAACGCGGTGCTGATGTGGTGCTCAAAGAACGTGGACAGTTAATTTTGGTGCCACGGGAGATGCCATTCTCGACCATTCATTTAGAGAACATGCTTAAATTGTCACAAATGGGTGCGACTATTATGCCTGCGGCGCCAGGGTTTTATCACAATCCGGAAAATATAAGCGATTTAATTGATTTTGTTGTTGCTAGGATCCTTGACCACATTGGTGTGGATCAGACCATCATGCAGCGTTGGGGTTACCAGCAAAAAAAATAAGCCCGAGAGGCGATGTAAGGAAGAGATATGCGTTTAGGTTTAATTGGTTTAGGTCTGTTTGCTACATTGGTCGCGCCATATGTTTTGGCATGGGGACAGATTGGTCACCGTGTAACGGGGGCGATTGCCGAAGATTATTTGTCGACAGAGGCACGAGTAGCCGTTAAAGCATTGTTTCCCAATGCGTCATTAGCTGAGATCTCCACCTATGCCGATGAAAATCGCTCGAATCCCAGTGAGTTTTGGCAAAAAGAAGCAGGCCCTTATCATTATGTGACGGTACCTGATGGCAAGCACTACCACGAGGTAGGGGCGCCCGAGCAAGGGGATTCATATACTGCGCTACAGAAATTTCGTAACATTGTCTTGGATGAGAGTCGACCTTTACCAGAACGTCGCCGCGCGTTGCATTTTATTGTGCACATTGTGGGTGACTTGCATCAACCGCTGCATGTCGGTAACGGTAAAGACCGCGGTGGTAATGACGTGAAAGTCTCATTTTTCTGGTCTTCATCCAATCTGCATCGGGTGTGGGACAGTGGCCTGATAGACCGGGTACAACTATCGTATACAGAGTGGCACGACTGGCTTACCCAGAAAATCACTCCTGAACAAGCCGCGCAATGGATGGAGCCTGACCCGTTGGTCTGGATCAAAGAAAGTCAAATGTTACGTGCTGGCGTGTATCCTTTGGCTAGCAAAGACGAAAAAATCAAACTAACATGGCATTATTTATACGAGCACCGGCCCACAGTTAATCGTCGCTTATCTCAAGGTGGTGTGCGAATTGCGGCGTATCTGAATGAGATGTTTGCCAAGTAAGGAAAGATTTTGTGCGACTGACTGCTTAGTGTTTTTCGCTTGCAATTTCGCTTGGCATTGACGATCATTACAGCATTCTAAGTTAGTCGGTAATACCATGCGCAACATCGCAAAACCTGTCTTGGTTGTTTTTGTATTAACGCTTGCTGGATTAGGTTTGAGTGCGTGCGGCCAAAAAGGCCCCTTGCGCCTGCCTCCAGAAGCGCCAAAACCCAATCAGCCAGTACCAGAAACACGATTGTCACCAGTGGCACTGCCAACATTACCCAACGAGTAAACCCATGGATTTTTTCTCTTATCAAAACGGTACATTGTGCGCCGAAGATGTCAGTTTGGCAGAAATCGCAGCCGACTACGGCACACCTACTTATGTTTATTCTCGCAAAACCCTTGAGCGTCACTGGCATGCTTTTGACAATGCGTTAGGCGAGCATCCGCATTTGGTCTGTTTTGCGGTAAAAGCGAATTCAAATATCGGAGTGCTGAATGTACTTGCAAAGTTGGGTTCTGGGTTTGATATTGTATCAGGTGGTGAGCTTGCGCGTGTCATTGCAGCCGGTGGCGACCCTAAAAAAGTGGTGTTTTCAGGCGTGGCCAAAACAGCGCAAGAAATCCGTTTTGCCCTGGAACAGGAAATTTTGTGTTTTAACGTTGAGTCTTTCGCAGAACTTGACCGTATTCAAGCGGTTGCTGCGGAAATGGATGTGCAGGCCCCGATTTCGCTGCGGATCAATCCTGATGTCGATGCCAAAACCCATCCATATATCTCTACTGGCCTCAAAGCGAATAAATTTGGTATTGAGCACGAAAAAGCGCTTGAAACCTACGCATATGCTGCGCAGTGCCCTAATCTGACTATTACGGGGATGGACTGTCATATTGGGTCGCAGTTGACTGAGACGGCACCATTTGTCGACGCATTAGACCGTTTATTGCAACTGATTGATGCGTTGGCTGAGCAAGATATTCATATCAAACACTTAGATGTAGGGGGTGGTTTAGGTGTGACGTACAAAGATGAAGTGCCGCCTCATCCCAATGATTATGCCTCAGCGATCGCTTCGCGCATGGCCAAACGCCCAGAACTGATGTTGATCATGGAGCCAGGGCGTGCGATTGCGGCCAACGCAGGTGTGTTGTTGACCAAAGTAGAATTTGTCAAACAAAATGCCGAGAAAAACTTTGCGATTGTCGATGCGGCGATGAATGATTTGCTACGCCCTGCGTTGTATAGTGCATGGCAGGATATCGTGCCGGTAGTACCGCGTGAAAATACAGAACAAGTCGTCTATGACGTAGTAGGCCCAGTCTGTGAAACAGGGGACTTTTTGGGTAAAGATCGCGCCTTAGCTATCCAAAACAATGATATCCTTGCTGTGAAAAGTGCAGGTGCTTACGGATTTGTGATGGCATCAAATTACAATACGCGCCCCAAAGCAGCGGAGATCTTAGTCGACGGTGATACCGCACATGTGGTACGCCAACGAGAAAAGCTGACCGATTTATGGCACAATGAAGCGATTATCGATGCATAATAATAAGGCAAACGAATGCTAGTTGAATTTACCAAGATGCATGGTCTTGGCAATGACTTCATGGTGGTGGATTGTGTGACGCAGAACGTCTTCTTTTCACCTGAAAAAATCATGCAGTTATCCGACCGCAATTTTGGTGTGGGTTTTGACCAATTATTAATCGTCGAACCGCCGTATGCGCCCGATGAAGATTTTCACTACCGCATTTTTAATGCGGATGGTTCGGAGGTTGAGCAATGTGGCAACGGGGCACGTTGTTTTGCTCGCTTTGTCAAAACCAAAGGTCTCACTCACAAACGCAAAATTGCCGTGAGTACCAAAGCCGGTAAAATGACTTTATATCTTGAAAAAGACGGTCAGGTGACTGTCAATATGGGGCGTCCAAGTTTTGCCCCTGAAGATGTACCGATTAAAGCTCAAAAACAAGAAAACACCTATATTATACGCAGTGAAGACCAAACTTTTTTCTGCGGAGCTGTGTCGATGGGCAACCCTCATTGTGTCATCATTGTTGATGATGTCGAACAATATGATGTAGATAGGGTTGGGGCGTTACTAGAATCACATGAGCGCTTTCCAGCGCGTGTCAATGTTGGTTTTATGCAAATCATTGATCGCAGTACTGTTAAATTGAGAGTGTTTGAACGTGGCGTGGGCGAAACTTTGGCTTGTGGCAGTGGCGCTTGTGCTGCCGCGGCAGTTGGTCAGATCCAGGGCAAGCTCGATCAGGACGTTAAGGTTTCGTTACCCGGAGGTGATTTACAAATCCGTTGGCCTGGAATGGACCAAACCTTAAAAATGACCGGTCCAGCTCAGTTTGTTTTTGATGGGAAAATACATATATGAGTGACCAACCTGCTACTCCCAAAGAGACCTCTAATATCAATGCAAGCCAAGTCGCTGAATATTTATCTCAGCATCCAGAATTTTTTAGGGCTTATCCTGAGATTGTCGCTGAGTTAGTGCTTCCACATCAGCAAAAAGGGACGGTCTCTTTGGTTGAAATGCAGACCGAGCAATTGCGCCAACAATTGCATCAACAACGCCAAGAGCTTGCCGAACTCATTCGCAATGCGGATAACAATGAACAACTCTTTCAAGTTTATGCAGATTTATTGCAGACATTGTACAGTTGCAAACGCATTGAAGATGTTGAGGATGCCCTAAATCACTGCTTCCGTGGTCAGCTATCGCTTGCAAATGTGACAGTGGAGTTATTTGTACATCATCCGGATTTGGCTAACTTTCAGCACCATCAATTGGTGGATAAACGCTTCAAAGAATCAGAGTTCTTTTTTGGTCGCTTAAGCCAAGCCGAAACCCGTGCAATATTTAATGATGCGAGTGTTGCATCTAGTGCTTTGATGTTATTGGGGGATAAGAAAAAATTAGGATTGTTTGCGGTAGGTTCGGATTCTCCCACACATTTTCATCCTGATATGGATACCTTATTCCTGTTGCAGTTAAAGCGTTTGTTAGAACAAGTCCTTGAGAATATTCTAGCGGAGTAAGCATGGCACCCAGTACTGATGAAGACATTGCTGCGTTTATACAAATGTTACGCGTGGAACGTCAGTACTCGCCCCATACCCTTAGCAGTTATCAGCGTCATTTAGATGTCGCTCAAGCCACGTTACAACAACCTTGGGCAAATCTAACAACCGATCATGTTCGCCTAGTCGTCATGAAGGCCAAGCAAAGTGGTTTATCCGCACGGTCCATCAGTTTGCGTCTATCTGCATTACGCCAATTTTGTGCTTTTTTGGTCGAACGAGGCGTTTTGCAACAAAATCCAGCCAAAGCCGTTGCAGCGCCGAAACAAGGTAAACCATTGCCCAAAAACTTAAGTGTCGATGCGATGGGAGCGCTGTTGGACTTTGTCCCCGAAACGATGCATGACATCCGAGATAAAGCACTGTTTGAATTGGTGTATGGTTGTGGCCTGCGCTTGAGTGAGGTGACTGGGTTGGATCTGGTCGATATCTTGCCTGATCAGCGCATAAAAGTGCTCGGTAAGGGCAGTAAACAACGGATTTTACCTATCGGAAAAGGAGCATGGACAGCGTTACAAACCTGGCTTAAACAGCGTGATGAATGGGATAAATCACGGACCGAGGCCGTGTTTTTAAGTCAGCAGGGAGGGCGCTTAGGCAATCGTCAAGTCGAGAAGCGTCTAGACTTGTTAGCCCAAAAACAAGGTGTGCATACGTCGGTTTCTCCGCATAAACTGCGCCATTCCTTTGCCACACACGTATTAGAATCTAGTGGCGATTTGCGCGGCGTGCAAGAATTGCTCGGGCATGCCAATCTCACTACGACCCAGGTGTATACGCATTTGGATTTTCAACATCTCGCCCAGGTGTATGACAAAGCCCATCCGAGAGCGAAAAAATGATAGTTTACCGAAGATTAACCCCTATTCGAGCCATGACGTTCGATATTGATGATACCTTTTATGATAATTGGCCATATATCAAAGAGGCTGAGCAAGCACTGACACACTACATAGCGGATAATTATTCCCAGGTCGGTATGATGGATTGGGCAGAACGTTTGCGCCATAAAGCGCATGTTTTAGCTTTGCAACCTGAGTTGAAATATGACATGGGTCGCTTGCGTTTGGCGACCTTGGCGCATATCTTCGCTGCGCATGGATACTCTCAATTACGCGCAGATGAAGCAGCAAAAGCGTGTTTTGATTATTTTTATTTTAAGCGCAGTGATTTTACGGTGAGACCCGAATACCATGCCATCCTTGATGAATTGGCGGATAAAATACCCTTGGTCGCCATCACAAATGGCAACGTGAATTTAGAGCAAATCGGGATCAGTCAATATTTTACCCATGTGTATCATGCGAGTATCGAACATCGTGCCAAACCTTATCCGGACATGTTTGTAGCAGCTCAGCAAGCCTTGGGGATCCCCATGCATGCTATTTTGCACACCGGAGATTGTCCGATTAATGATGTGTGGGGTGCCTATAAAGCGGGTATGCAAAGTGCCTGGTATGCCGATGACCGTGCTATGCGCGTTCAGCGTGAAAAGTTCAGGGCCCTCCCTGACGTACAACTTAGTGCGTTAGCAGATTTGTTAGCACTGACCTAAGTTCATAAATTTACTGTATAAAACGACAGTCCTCGTTTATAATTTCTCTTTTACTCAACAGGTAGACACACGATGGATGTATCTGAATTACTCGATGGCTTAAATGACAAACAACGCGAGGCGGTGGCCGCTCCAGCGCAGGATTGTTTGGTGCTAGCGGGTGCAGGTAGTGGTAAGACTCGTGTGTTGATCCACCGCATATCGTGGTTGATGGCGGTAGAAAACATTGCGCCCTTTTCGATTTTGGCGGTGACCTTTACCAATAAAGCTGCCCGTGAGATGCGAGGACGCTTGGAGCATTTGCAGGGACGGTCTTTACATAATATGTGGATTGGGACCTTCCACGGTCTAGCGCATCGTTTATTGCGCGCTCACTACGCCGAAGCAAATTTACCCGAGCAATTCACGATTTTAGACTCAGACGATCAACATCGCATGATCCGTCGCATCATCAAATCCATGAACCTCGATGAAAAACAATGGCCACCCAAAAGTATTCAATGGTATATCAACGGCAACAAAGATGAAGGCTTGCGGCCTGCTGACATCGAAACGTATGGTGATGCAAATCAACAAAAAATGCGCGAGATCTACCAAGCCTATCAACAGACCTGTGATCGTTCAGGACTGGTAGATTTTGCCGAATTGTTACTGCGCGCCTATGAATTATGGCGCGATAATCCACGTTTGTTACAGCACTATCAAGAGCGCTTTCGCGCCGTTCTCGTAGACGAGTTTCAAGATACCAACAACATCCAATATGCGTGGCTAAAATTACTCTCTGCACCCAATAACAATATGATGATTGTTGGAGATGACGATCAATCTATCTATGGTTGGCGTGGTGCGAATGTCGAAAACATCTCACACTTTTTACGAGATTTTGCCGGCGCGACTACGATTCGTCTTGAACAAAACTACCGTTCGACAGGTAATATCCTTAAAGCGGCTAATGCGGTCATCGATAATAACAATGGTCGTTTGGGGAAGGAGCTGTGGACCGATGATGCGGATGGCGAAAAAATCGGGATTTACGCTGGGTTTAATGAATTGGATGAGGCGCGATTTATTGTTGGGCGCATCAAAGAATGGCTCGATGGGGGCAATGCCCTAACGGATTGTGCCATCCTGTATCGCAACAATGCCCAGTCGCGGGTATTGGAAGAAGCCTTGTTACACGAAAACCTACCTTATCGTATTTATGGTGGGCTGCGGTTCTTCGAACGCCAAGAAATTAAGGATGCCTTGAGTTATTTGCGTTTGATCAACTTGCATCAAGATGATGCGGCGTTTGAGCGTATTGTGAATACTCCGACGCGCGGCATGGGGGATAAGACCTTACAAAACATCCGAGAGTATGCGCGAGCGGCGGATACCTCAATGTGGGAAGCAGGCAAAACGATGCTTGCGGAAAAGCGTCTGAGTGGCCGAGCAGGAAATGCCTTACAAAGCTTTATGGATCTGATCAACAAACTCGCAGAGGATATAGCGCCCCTACCTTTAGAACAGCAAGCCGATGCGGTGATCAAACAATCCGGTTTGTTGGCTATGTATCAGGCTGAAAAAGGTGAAAAAGCCCAAGCGCGGGTAGAAAACTTAGAAGAATTGGTCACTGCGTGCAAGCAATTTGAGATCCCAGAAGAATCCGAAGATATGACACCCTTGGCAGCATTTTTAGCCCATGCCTCATTGGAGGCCGGTGAAAACCAAGCAGAAGCGCATCAAGATGCAGTGCAAATGATGACGATTCATACCGCAAAGGGCTTAGAATATCCTTTGGTTTTCCTTGCTGGAGTGGAAGAGGGTATGTTCCCCTCAGCCATGAGTAATGATGAACCTGGACGCTTGGAAGAAGAGCGTCGCTTGGCGTACGTTGGGATGACCCGGGCCATGCAAAAGCTGTATATGACGTATGCCGAATGTCGTCGGGTTTACGGCCAGGACAAATTTCATACGGCGTCGCGTTTTATTCGCGAGGTGCCCGCTGAATGTATGGAAGAGATTCGCCTACGTCAGACCATTTCGCAACCCGTGCACAACCGCTTTAGTCCTACCACCTCTCATGAGGCTTTCAGTGAAAGTGGATTTAGCCTAGGTATGCGTGTCGAGCACGCCAAATTTGGCGAAGGGACCGTCCTTAACTATGAAGGCTCAGGTGAAAGTGCGCGAGTTCAGGTGCAGTTTGATGACTTTGGCGCGAAGTGGCTAGTACTAGCCTATGCAAAACTGCAACCATTATCCGGCTTTTAAGCGTCTTTGGTGTTGTTGATAGGCGTCAAAGGTAAAGACGCCTAGACCTGCCCAAACAAAACCAAACGTGATCAAGCGCTCAAGGGTGAATGGCTCTTGATACAGCCATGTCGCCAAGATGAACATCAATGTCGGTCCGATATATTGGAAGAACCCGAGCGTTGAATAAAGTAGTCGTCGTGCCGCTGCGGTAAAGCACAACAGTGGGGCGGTGGTCATGATCCCGGCAAAAATCAGCAAGGCATTCAAGCTTGTGCTATTGTTGCCAAAGTTACTTGTTACACTGTCTGTCCAGCCCCAGTATAACAACGCCAAAGGCACCATCATGCAGGTTTCAATGAACAAACCCGGCATAGAATCTACAGCTACTTGTTTACGCAACAAGCCATACAGACTAAATGATATTGCAAGGGTCAAGGCAATGACTGGGAGCTCACCAAATGAAACCAACAAAATGACGACGCCACTGAATGCCAATCCAACAGCAATTTTTTGTAAAAAGCGAAAGCGCTCACCTAAAAATACGAAACCAAAGAGCACATTAAACAAAGGGTTGATGTAATAACCTAGACTCGCCTCTAATAAATAGTTGTTATTAATTGCCCAAATAAATAATAACCAATTACCACCGAGCAGGACGCCTGAGCACAGCAGGACCAGCATGACTTTTTTATTATGCAGTGCCGCCGTCACTTTGGGTATTTGTTTCAAACCCACAATCAGAGCGAACAAAATGACAGCTGACCAGACGATGCGATGCATCAATATTTCAACGGCGGGGATGCCTTGAAGTTGCTTGAAGTAAATCGGTGCCAAACCCCACATAAAATAGGCAGCAATGGCATACATTACACCCGCTTTACGGTTAGCGTGTTCTTCATCAGTGAGCGTTAACGTGGTCATTTGGCGGCACTTTATGTAGTGTGGTTTGCAGCAAGGTGTTGATGATACAGGACAAAGCTGTGAGCGACTAGTTTTCGCTGTTTTTTCTACCAGATATATGTTTTTAGGGCTTGGGACAGAACGCATATTACAACGTGGCTGGTGCGCATAGGTGGTTACCTAACTGCCCATTAAATTATCAATTCTAGCCAAAAATACGGGCACAGATAGTTAGAAATAGAGTAAAATAAACATACGCAAAACAATAACGAGAATCATGCTTGCCTCTTGATCATGACGCTTCGGTAAACCACGTTGCTGAAGCGACCGCACAACATCAAAAACTCACCGGTATTTTAGCGAATACATTTGGTTATTCGGCTTTTCGCGTGGGCCAAGAGGTGGTGATCGAAAAAGCATTGGCCAAGCAAGATGTGCTTGTGCTGATGCCCACGGGAGGCGGTAAGTCCTTGTGTTACCAAATACCATCATTAGCCCAAGAGGGCTTGGTACTGGTGGTGTCTCCGTTAATTTCACTGATGCAAGATCAGGTGGAGCAATGCCGTGCGGTCGGGATCCGCGCCGAGCTGATCAATTCTGCCCTCGCGCCAGAGCAGATCCAAGCGGTATTTGGACAACTGCATCGTCATGAGATTGATATTTTATTTGTCGCGCCAGAGCGTTTAATGCAAACGCATTTTTTAGCGCGTTTAGAAGAGTTAAATTTGGGATTAATTGCGGTTGATGAAGCGCATTGTGTATCACATTGGGGCCATGATTTTCGACAGGATTATCGCATGTTGGGACATGTCCGAGAAAAACTACCTTATGTCCCGATCATGGCGTTAACGGCGACGGCTGATTTGGCAACACGCGAAGACATTGCCCTACAATTGCAGTTACGTCAACCCTATGTGCATGTGGCGAGTTTTGATCGCCCGAATATCCAATATACTGTCGCAAGTAAATACAAGCCACTTGACCAAATTGTCGAATTTATCAAACAGCGAGAAGGCAGTGGCATCATCTATTGCAACAGTCGCAAAAAGGTTGATGAGATTGCAGAACGGCTCAATCAACGCGGTTATCGTTGTGGCGCTTACCACGCAGGCCTGAGTCCAGAGCAACGCGCACAAGCACAGCGTGATTTTCAAGTGGATAACCTTGAGTTAATGGTGGCCACTGTCGCATTTGGGATGGGGATCAACAAATCGAATGTTCGTTTTGTTATTCATCATGATATTCCGCGTAGCATTGAGGCATATTATCAAGAAACAGGCCGAGCAGGGCGTGATGGCTTACCAGCAGAGGCATTGATGTTATTTGCTGAACGCGATGCTGCACGTATCCAAGCATGGATTGAAACCAGTGAAGGTGGACGAACAGAAGTGGAGTTAGAAAAGTTTGCCGCCATGCAAAAATTTGCTGAAGCACAGACCTGTCGTCGGCAAATTTTACTGAATTACTTTGCTCAGTACAGTGCTACTCAGTGTGGTAACTGTGATGTCTGTCTTGATCCACCTAAGCATTTTGATGCGCTAGAAGTGTCACAAAAAGTATTGTCTTGTGTTTACCGCATGCGTCAACAAGGCACGCTTAAACAGATTGTCGATGTGTTGAAAGGACGCAAACCAGCGCGTGTTGTAGAGTTCGGTTTTGATAAGCTCAGTACGTTTGGCATCGGTAAAGAAAAGCCCGATGAATATTGGTTTAACATCATCAATCAGTTGGTGCACCAAGGCTTTTTGCGGATTGACATCAATCGTTATGGCGCATTAAGTTTGACCGATGCCGCCAAAGAGGTGTTGCGCGGTACAGTGAATTTACAGATGGCGGTACCAAGATTAACCGTAGTGAGCACGAGTAAATCTTCTATTGTTAATAAACATTACGATAAGGCTTTGTTCGCTAAATTAAAACACCTGCGCAAACGCCTCGCTGATGAGCAAGATATTCCTCCGTTTGTCGTGTTTTCAGATGCCAGTTTGATCGACATGGCAAGCCAAATGCCCCAAAGCCCGTTTGATTTTTTACAGATTTCAGGGGTTGGTCAGGTCAAATTAGAAAAATATGGCAGTGATTTTATAGCGTTGATTACGGCGCATGTAGAAGGGTAATCCCTAGTCACATCCTTATGCCACTTTATCTTTAGGTCCAAAATCATACTCTCCGCCACGTACCAACGCAGCTTGATACGCAGGACGGCTCTGCATAGTTTGGACATAGTGTTTGATGCTTGAGTCGATATTGTTGGAACCAGTAGCAACTAAAGCTTCGAGAGGGAAAAGCATCATAATATCAACTGCTGTGAGTCGGTCACCTATCATAAACTCAGACCCATTAGCACGTTGTTGTACTAGATGCGCCTTAACCAGCGCTATATTCGTCGCGTGATTTGGATTGTAGTAGGCATCCAAAATAGCATCGATGACTTTATTCGCAATGGCGTTGACGAAAATAGGTTTCTTTTTTGCTTTGGCTTTACCCATTACTAAATTTGCAATAAGTGGCGGCATCAAGGTACCTTCAGTAAAATGCATCCAAAACAAATAGTCCTTAAACACGTTTTCATCCGCATTAACGCATAGTTGTTTTTCGTTGTATTGTTGACACAGGTATTCAACGATAGCACCGCTTTCAGCCAATACAATTGGCTCGCTTTGTTCGTTTGCTTGGATGGTTAACACGGGGGAACGGCCTAGTGGAAAGATATCACGTAAAGATTGTGGGGCTAGTCCTGTTTTAGGGTCGCGGTAATGTGTTTGCGTCTCATATTCCAAACCTAACTCTTCTAATAACCATAAGATCCGTTGTGAGCGAGAGTTATTTAGGTGGTGCAAAGTGATCATAGGTCATATATCCTCGTGTTAGCAATATAATACCGTCTGACGCAGATTTTGGATTAAAGCGAACGATCTAAATATTGTCTTACATGTAAAAAAAGTGTTTCATTTTTGGTCTAGTGTAAAATATAAACCAAGTGAATGATTTTGTCTTTAGTAATTTATCTAGGAAATATTCCTACATGACTCAACAACCGCTATCTCCCATGACT
>JBEVCF010000103.1:0-2343 GCA_040514355.1 Glaciecola sp. | reverse complement strand
ATTATGGCGTATGCAATTTTTTGTTATCCGATTCAGATGTATTAATGGCGCATTGCTCGAATAAATTACAGTGGGTAACGCGGCGTGCGCCATTCGGTCCAGCTTTACTCAAAGACATTGAAGTTAGTGTGGATTTTGCGCAAGAAACTACGCCAAATGATGTTGTAACAGTGCTGGCTACTGAACCACTTACAACGAACGAAACATGGACACCAATGCAACCTGGAGAGATGCTAGTGTTTAGAAAAGGGGAAATTATTGCCCGCTATTGCTAGTAATATATATACTGTTGGCAGTATTCAAGGAACGATACATGATAAAGGCCAAAAACGGTTTCACTTTTTAGCGTTTGTCTGTAATCTTAAAGACATCATACCAACGTATTAACGATGTATTTGCATTTGGCAATCAAGAATAATAAGAAACTCTGTTAAAAGAGTAAGGATACTGTATGAGCTTATTTTGGGTTATTGCTTTGTTACTTATCGGTGTATTAGTACCACTTATTACACAGAAATTCGGACGCAATATCACCACCATCGCGACGATGATCGCACCTGCAATTGGAATAGCTTACATCGCTACATTAATTGATGATGTATTTGCTGGTGAACGCATTGTTGAATACTTTAGCTGGATCCCATCTGCCGGTTTGGTCTTGTCTGTGCATCTTGACGGGCTTGCCTTGCTGTTTGCGCTGCTCATTCTTGGGATTGGTCTGCTTATTATTTTCTATGCAAATTATTACCTTTCGGCAAAGGAAGACGCTGGGCGTTTTTATGCCTATTTAATTTTGTTTATGACAGCAATGCTGTCGATTGTACTTTCTAACAACATCTTGCAGTTGTGGATGGCGTGGGAGGTGACGAGTATCAGCTCGTTCTTGCTGATCAGTTTTTGGGGGCAAAAAACGGAATCGCGCAAAGGCGCAAGGATGGCCTTGACCGTTACAGGGGCTGGTGGATTAGCACTTTTAGCCGGCTTGTTGTTAATTGGGCATATTGTGGGTAGTTATGAATTGCGCGTGATCCTCGATAGTGGTCTCACCCTAGTGAACCACGAACTTTACCCTGTTGTTCTCATACTGGTATTGTTAGGGGCCTTTACTAAATCTGCTCAATTTCCGTTTCACTTTTGGTTACCTCATGCGATGGCAGCCCCGACGCCTGTGAGCGCCTATCTGCATTCGGCGACTATGGTGAAAGCGGGTATTTTTTTAATGGCGCGTTTTTATCCTGTTTTATCGGGTACTGAGATGTGGTTTCTCATCGTTACTACGGCGGGCTTATTGACGTTGTTGCTCGGGGCTTATGTCGCGTTATTTAAGCACGATCTAAAAGGGTTATTAGCTTATTCGACGATCAGTCATTTGGGTTTGATTACGTTGTTATTGGGTTTAGACACGCGCTTAGCTGCTGTTGCCGCCTTATTCCACATCATGAATCATGCCGTGTTTAAAGCATCTTTGTTCATGGCCGCAGGCATCATTGACCACGAATCGGGCACACGTGACATGCGCAAGCTCAATGGCTTATGGCAATTCATGCCTTACACCGCAACACTTGCTATGGTGGCAGCCGCCTCCATGGCAGGCGTTCCGTTATTTAACGGCTTCTTATCCAAAGAAATGTTTTTAGCAGAAACACTGCATCAACACGCCTTTGGGTTTTTGTCTTGGATGATTCCTGTACTGGCTACCATTGCTGGTATATTCTCAGTCGCCTATTCTTTGCGCTTTATCCACGATGTGTTTTTCAATGGTGAACCTGTTGATTTACCCAAAACACCGCATGAGCCGCCACGCTTTATGAAGGTGCCTATTGAAGTGTTGGTGTTGGTGTGTATTTTGGTGGGTATTTTCCCCGCCATAATGGTCGGAGACTTTCTGGCTGCGGCTTCGATAGCAGTATTGCACTCTAGTGATTTACCTGTTACAGCCTGTCTATTTGGCACGGTTTCAATTTGCCATTAATGATGAGCGGGATAGCGATCACGGGGGGGATTATTGTGTATGCATATCGCAGTAACTTATACCGTTTTCAATCTCAATTTATGCAAACCGATGCCAAGTTAGTCTTTGAAGGAGCAATGCAACGGGTCATCAACAAACTCAATGAATATTATGAGCGTTTTGATACTGGCTCATTGCAACGCTATGTGGCAGCGTTATTACTGTTCACGGTGCTTTTGATTGGGTTGCCTTTATTTAAATTTGATGCCGGTTTTGAACCGGTGAGTATGCAAAAAGTTACGGGAATAGAACTCACTGCTGCCATCATCATGTGTTTAGGGGCCATTGCAACCATGGTCTTCCACCGCCAACGTCTGGTCGCGCTGATTGCC
>JBEVCF010000102.1:0-6704 GCA_040514355.1 Glaciecola sp. | reverse complement strand
GTATAAAAGAAGTACTCCACCTTCAACGGATATAATAATAACAAGGGCCACCATATGCATGAGCATTATCCTCATTTACTCACACCACTGGATTTGGGATTCACCACCTTAAAAAACCGCACCTTGATGGGGTCAATGCACGTCGGGCTAGAAGAAGAAAAAGGTGGCTTTGAGAAGTTAGCCGCCTTTTACGCAGCACGTGCCAAAGGGGGGGCTGGGCTTATTGTCACAGGTGGGATAAGTCCAAATATTGAAGGTTGGGTTGCACCTATGGCCGGACGCATGAGTAGTCGTCGTCACGCCAAAAAACACCGAGTGATCACTGATGCGGTCCACGCGGAAGGAGGCAAAATATGTATGCAAATCCTCCATTCTGGACGTTATGGTTACCATCCTTTTGCTGTCTCAGCCTCCAATGCAAAATCACCGATTACGCCGTTCAAACCGCGTGCGTTATCAACCAGAGGTGTATATAAAACCATTCAAGACTACGTTGACTGTGCTGTGCTGGCACAATCCGCAGGCTATGATGGTGTGGAAGTCATGGGTTCAGAGGGGTATTTGATCAATCAGTTCTTCTGTCAACGCACTAATTTCCGAGAAGACGAATTTGGCGGTTCACTAGAAAATCGCGCGCGCTTGGCGGTGGAGATCATTAAGCAAACGCGCGCTGCTGTGGGGCGTGAATTTATTTTAATTTATCGCTTGTCGATGTTGGATCTCGTAGAAGGTGGCGCACCATGGGAAGAAGTGGTCTATCTTGCAAAACAGATAGAAGCGGCAGGCGCGACGTTGATTAATACGGGGATTGGTTGGCATGAATCTCGAGTGCCGACCATCGCAACTTCCGTCCCTCGCGCAGCGTTTACATGGATCACCGCAAGGATGAAAGAAGAAGTTGCGATCCCATTGATCACCACCAATCGGATCAATACACCCGAAGTGGCGGAGCGTATTTTAGCCGAGGGACAAGCTGACATGGTCTCGATGGCGCGTCCATTTTTGGCTGACCCGGATTTTGTGGTGAAAGCCGAGCAAAATTTATCGAATCGTATTAATACCTGTATTGCATGTAATCAAGCGTGCTTGGATCATGCCTTTGAACAAAAGCGCGCCAGTTGTTTGGTCAATCCGCAAGCGTGTTACGAGACTGAACTGATCTTCAAAACGTCAGCCAATACCAAAAAAATTGCAGTCGTGGGAGCAGGGCCAGCAGGCCTCGCATTTTCGTGTTATGCCGCAGAGCGTGGGCATGAAGTGCATTTGTTTGACAAAGCTGCAGAGATTGGTGGGCAATTTAATTATGCCAAGCAGATCCCTGGTAAAGAAGAATTTTACGAGACGCTGAGATATTTTGATTATCGTCTGCAAGATACTGGGGTACACGTGTATCTTAATACTGAATTAACCGTTAATGACCTAGTAAACGCAGATTATGATGAAATCGTATTGGCGACAGGTATTACTCCGCGTGAGCTGACAATTCCGGGTGCAGATCATCCCAAAGTCATGAGCTACTTGGATGTACTGCGAGATAAAAAACCGGTTGGCGAGAAAGTCGCGGTGATTGGTGCTGGTGGGATTGGTTTTGATGTATCTGAGTTTTTGGTAGAGCAACAATCACTCACTATAAACAAGGAGAAATGGTTAGCTCACTGGGGGATCGATCAGCAGTATCAATCACCTGGAGCCCTAACGACCCCTGAGCATACTAATACTCCCCGACAAGTCACCTTGTTGCAGCGCAAAAAATCAAAAGTGGGTAAGGGTTTAGGTAAGACAACTGGTTGGATCCATCGCACTTCACTCAAAAACCACAACGTAGAGATGATAGCAGGCGTGCAATATGAAAAAATTGATGATGACGGTCTGCATATCATTGTGAACGATGAATACAAAGTATTAGATGTGGATAATATTATTGTTTGTGCTGGACAAGAACCCAACCAAGGCTTGTACACGGCGTTGAAAGTTCATGGCAAAACACCTCACATTATTGGTGGCGCCGATGTCGCGGCAGAGCTTGACGCCAAGCGGGCAATCCGCCAAGGCGCTGAATTGGCCGCCGTGATCTAGGCTGAACTTACGCTTTGGTGCTGAGCACTTGGCTACGCACCGTGCCCTTATGGATCTGAGTGGTGATTTCATCACCTGGGTTAAGTTGCTCGATAGTTTGCACGACGTCATCACCTTTAAAGGTGATGCTGTAGCCACGACCAAGGGTCGCTAATGGACTCACCGAATGCAACATGCTACTCAAGCGACCCAATGTTTGGTGTTTGCGTTCGCATTGTTGTTTGATGGTTTGTGCAAGACGCTGCTCTAAATTCTGTAACTGTTGTTGTTTGAGTCGTAACTGTTGCGTGGGATTGTGCTGCGCCAAACGAGTTTGTAGGTGTTGAGCAAAGTGTTGTTGCTGTTGAATGCGCCGTTGCATACTCGATTGAAGCTGCATGGTCAATTGATCAACACGTTGTTGTTGCTGTTGCAGTTTGTGTTTGGGGTGGTTTTGTTGTAAGCGACTGCTCAGTACTTGTAACTGATAACCAAGATTTTGCACGGTTTGACGTAACCACGCAGCAAAGTATTCTTCAGTTTGTTGCAGATACAACAATACCTCTGACATATCACGACTTACCAGTTCGGCGGCTTGTGAGGGGGTCGCGGCTCGCGCATCCGCTACAAAATCCGCTATCGTGACATCGACTTCATGTCCTACAGCACTGACGATAGGCAGTTGCGAAGCAAAAATGGCACGCGCGACTTTTTCTTCGTTAAAACACCATAAGTCTTCTAACGAACCGCCACCTCGGCCAACGATTAAGACGTCTACTTCACGTCGCTGATTAGCGATGTAAATACTGTTTACGATTTGGTCAATCGCCGCTTCACCCTGTACCTGTGTAGGGTAAACAATCACTGAAATACTCGGGTTGCGTCGTTCTAATACGGTGAGAATGTCGTGTAGTGCAGCGCCGGTTGAGGAAGTCACTACCCCCACACGTTTGATATTCTCAGGTAAAGGCTGTTTGGTACTTGTGGCAAACAACCCCTCACTTTGTAATTTTAGCTTCAGCGCATCAAATTGCTGTTTTAGCAGACCTTCACCATCGGCTTCCATGTGCTCCACCACCAACTGATAATCACCACGCGGTTCATATAACCCAACTTTGGCGCGAAGGAGAATTTTATCTCCGTTCTTGGGGCGGATCCCAACCCGGGAATTAGCGCCTTTAAACATGGCGGCTTTGACTTGGGCTTGATTGTCCTTCAGGGTAAAATACCAATGCCCAGAAGCGGCGGCAACGAAGTTGGATATTTCTGCAGTGAGCCACACTTGACCAATGTGCTGATCCAACGCTTGTTTGGCCATGCGGTTTAAGGCACTGACCGTTAATATTTCGCGTGAATGGCTAGTATTCTGCAGCATAATAGAAAGTTGTCCCTAAATTGAGTTTTTAGTTTACCTACTTCGCAAAAGCACTTATAATTATACCGCAATTAACACCCTTTCACTAAAGGTTATTTGCATGCTACGAATTGCTCAAGAAGCACTCACATTTGACGATGTTTTAATCGTTCCTGGACACTCCGAAGTCCTACCTCACACTGCAAACTTGCAAACGCGTTTGACGCGCAAAGTGAACTTAAACATTCCTTTGATTTCTGCTGCCATGGACACAGTATCAGAAGCTCGTTTGGCAATTGCACTCGCCCAGGAAGGGGGGATTGGTTTTATCCACAAAAATATGTCTGCCGAACAACAAGCAGAGCATGTGCGCCAGGTTAAAAAATACGAATCTGGCGTGGTGTCAGATCCCGTCACAGTCAAGTCGGATGCAACGATTGGCGCCGTGAATGAAATGAGCCAACAACTCGGTTATTCGGGTTTCCCTGTTGTGGATGATGCCAATAATTTAATTGGTATAGTAACGGGGCGTGATTTGCGTTTTGAAACGCATTTGGACGATCCCATCTCGACGGTTATGACGCCCAGAGAACGTTTGGTCACGGTCAAATCTGGTGAGAGCTCAGAGCGTGTGTTAGAACTCATGCACGAGCACCGCATCGAAAAAATACTCGTGGTTGACGATGCGTTCAAACTACAAGGTTTGATTACAGTTAAAGATTTCCAAAAAGCAGAAAATAAACCCAACGCATGTAAAGACGAATTAGGTCGCTTACGTGTGGGGGCGGCTGTATCAGTCGGTCCGGGTACAGATGAACGTATCGCAGGTTTGGTAGAAGCAGGGGTAGATGTGTTATTAATCGACACCTCTCATGGCCACTCTCAAGGCGTGATTGATCGCGTGAAGAAAGTTCGTGCGGATTACCCTGATGTACAATTGATTGCAGGTAACGTAGCCACTGCAGCAGGTGCAAAAGCGCTCGCTGAGGCAGGTGTCGATGCAGTTAAAGTAGGTATTGGTCCTGGCTCAATCTGTACTACGCGTATCGTTACAGGTTGTGGTGTCCCACAAATTACCGCTATCTCAGACGCGGTTGATGCTGTTGCAGGCATGGATATTCCTGTCATTGCCGATGGTGGTATTCGCTTCTCCGGTGACATTGTAAAAGCACTGGTTGCGGGTGCAAGCTGTGTCATGGTAGGTTCTATGTTAGCGGGTACAGAAGAAGCACCGGGTGAAGTGGAATTGTATCAAGGCCGTTATTACAAGTCATACCGTGGCATGGGCTCATTAGGTGCGATGAACCAGAGTAATGGTTCGTCTGATCGGTATTTCCAAGACAGCAAAAACGCTGAAAAACTCGTACCTGAAGGGATTGAAGGTCGCGTGGCCTACAAAGGTCCTATCGCCAATATCATCCATCAGCAGATGGGCGGTTTGCGTTCTGCGATGGGCTTAACCGGTTGTGCAACGATTGCTGAGTTAAATACCAAACCACAATTTGTGAAAGTGACCGCAGCAGGGATGGGTGAGTCACATGTACATGATGTCAGTATTACCAAAGAAGCACCTAACTACCGTTTGGGTTAACTGATAAAATGATATTTACACAGGCTGGATAGACTTCCAGCCTGTTTTGTTTTTAAAAAGAGACACATCAATGACTGCAAATATTCACTCCCAAAAAATTCTTATTTTGGATTTCGGTTCTCAGTACACTCAATTAATTGCACGTCGCGTGCGTGAAATCGGCGTGTATTGTGAATTGTGGGCTTGGGACGTTACCGAAGCGCAAATCAAAGAGTTTGCACCAGACGGTATTATTTTATCGGGTGGCCCTGAATCAGTTACCGAAACCGACTCACCCCGTGCGCCTGAATACGTTTACACGGCTGGCGTGCCTGTATTGGGGATCTGCTATGGCATGCAAACGATGGCGGCTCAACTTGGCGGTGCAGTAGAAAGCTCAGATTTACGTGAGTTTGGCTATGCTCAAGTCACACAAAATGCGCCCTCGGCTTTATTCAAAGACATTTCAGCAAGTACTGATGTATGGATGAGTCACGGTGATAAGGTGACGGTGATCCCTGAAGGGTTTACCAAAATTGCCGATACCCAAAGCTGTCCGTTTGCGGGTATGGCCGATGAGTCTCGTCGTTTTTATGGGGTGCAGTTCCATCCAGAAGTAACCCATACCAAAGAAGGCTTAACGCTGTTAACGAACTTTGTATTGGATATCTGTCAGTTACAAAAACTATGGACGCCTGCGTCAATCATCGAAGATGCGATTGCTAAAATCAAAGAAAAAGTGGGCGATGACGAAGTCGTATTAGGTTTATCGGGCGGTGTCGATTCGTCTGTGGTCGCGCTTCTGATCCATCAAGCAATTGGCGATAAGTTGACCTGTGTCTTTGTGGACAACGGTTTGTTGCGTCTCAATGAGGGCGACCAAGTCATGGATATGTTCGGTGACAAGTTTGGCTTGAACATTATTCGGGTGGATGCTGAAGCGCGTTTCTTAAATGCCTTAAAAGGTGAGTCCGATCCTGAGAAAAAACGCAAAATCATCGGCAATGAATTCGTCTATTTATTCGATGAAGAAGCGGCTAAATTACCCAATGCTAAATGGCTGGCACAAGGTACGATTTATCCTGATGTGATTGAATCAGCGGGCTCCAAAACCGGTAAAGCGCATGTGATCAAGTCTCACCACAACGTGGGTGGCTTGCCAGAAGATATGGAGCTTGGCTTAGTAGAGCCATTGCGAGAACTATTCAAAGACGAAGTGCGCAAAGTCGGACTCGCCTTGGGACTACCCTATGACATGTTGTATCGTCATCCCTTCCCTGGTCCGGGTTTAGGTGTGCGGGTATTAGGTGAAATCAAGAAAGAGTATTGTGACTTACTACGTCGCGCCGATGCGATTTTCATTGAAGAGTTACATGCTGCTGATTTGTACCACAAAGTCTCACAAGCCTTTACCGTATTTTTACCAGTACGCTCTGTCGGTGTCATGGGTGACGCGCGTAAATATGACTGGGTGGTGTCATTGCGAGCCGTGGAAACGATCGATTTTATGACTGCTCATTGGGCGCACTTGCCGTATGATTTCTTGGGCAAAGTATCGAATCGTATTATCAACGAAATCGACGGTATCAGTCGTGTCGTGTATGACGTGTCGGGTAAACCCCCAGCGACGATTGAGTGGGAGTAGTTTTTTATAGTGTAAGTCATTGATTTAATAATATTAGTGACTTACACATTACTTTCATATCTGTGCCACCTATCTCATTT
>JBEVCF010000101.1:0-6786 GCA_040514355.1 Glaciecola sp. | reverse complement strand
AGTGTGCAATAATGATGACTGCAAACGTATTCACTACCTAACTATACCGGTTTGCATAATAATACTGTCATATCATAAAGGGTTTACAGGGTAACTATGTCATTTTCACCATTAGATGCACTTATTGAAATACGTGGCATCGAATCAAAATTTGTTGATGCTTGGGGCAAAGATGCGCAAATCGCGCCTGGTACAAAAGAAAAAATGCTCAAAGCGATGGGCTACAGTGTTGATGAACCTGAAGTGCTTGCCAAAGAATGCGAAGCTGAAATAACATCTTTTTGGACGCGCCCCATTCATGCGGTACAAGTTCTACGGGAACACCAACCCGCCGTTTTAACCGTACGCTTGCCACTGGAATGCGCCAATGACGAGATGACCCTTAGATTCACGCTTGAAGACGGCGCCATATTGAATCAAAGTTTTGTGCCGGTAGATCATATGCTGGTAGGCGCAACAGAGATTGCCAATGGAGAGTTTCACGAATACGCAGTGACGGTAGACGTCCCTTTGCCTCTTGGTTATCATCGCGTGGCATTAACAGCTATCTCCATTGTGGATGAGAGTGAAGAATGCCTGGGAGAGGGAGTTGTTATCATGGCACCGGAAGCGTGCTACACCCCCGCTGCGATTAAACATGGCAAAAAAGTGTGGGGCCTTTCCGTTCAACTTTATTGTGTTCGCAGTGAACGCAATTGGGGCATTGGCGATTTTACTGACTTAAGCTATTTGATCCAAAAATCCGCTGAACAAGGCGCCGACTTTATTGGTTTAAATCCAATCCACGCTTTGTATCCGAACAACCCTGATGCATGTTCACCCTATTCGCCTTCATCTCGCAAATGGCTGAATCACTTATACATTGACCCAACAGCATTGCCATATTTTGATAGCCCTGCCGTGCAATCCATCGTTACGGGTGCCGAGTTTATATCAAAATTAGCAGCTGTTAGGGCACTAGAATACATTGATTATGAAGCTGTGTCTGACTTAAAACTGCCCGTTTTAGAGGCCATTTTTAAGGAATATCAACAGCACGCAAACCACGACGATTTTGAGGCATTTATAACAGCTGGTGGCGACAGCTTACAAGCATTGGCCATTTATGATGCTATCCAAGCCCATTTGAAAGCATCAGGTAAAGACTTTTGGGGCTGGCCAGTGTTTCCGGCTGCCCTTCAGGATATGAGTAATCCTGCTGTTATAACATTTGCCAAAGAGCATGCATTATCCGTGCGCTTTTATCTGTTTTTACAATACATGGCAGATCAACAATATCAACGCGCAAGTGCGGTGGCAGATGAACGTGGCATGACGATTGGTTTATACCGAGATTTAGCCGTTGGTGTGAGTGAGGGGAGCGCTGAAGTTTGGTCTGCCAAAGATTTATACGTTACTCAAGCTAGTGTAGGCGCACCGCCTGATATTTTGGGGCCTTTAGGTCAAAATTGGGGATTGCCACCAATGGATCCTAAGGCACTCTATGAGCAAGCATATCAGCCTATAATAGAACTATTTCGTGCCAATATGGCTAATTCAGGCGCTTTACGCATCGACCATGCTATGGCCTTGTTGCGTTTGTGGTGGGTATATCAAGGTGATACAGCCGATAAAGGTGGCTATGTCTATTATCCGGTAGACGATTTACTGGGGATTTTAGCGTTAGAATCACAGCGCAATCAAACCCTGATCATCGGTGAGGATTTGGGCACAGTACCTGAGGAAATACGCGATAAATTAGCTGCTAATGGCGTTTATTCTTATCGTGTGTTCTTTTTCGAACAGGCTGAGGACGGAGGGTTTTACTCACCCAGTCATTACCCCGTACAGTCGATGTCAACATTAACAATTCATGATTTTCCTACGTTAATTGGTTATTGGCATTGTTATGATTTGGAGTTAGGTAGTAAGATTGGATTGTATCCCACGCAAGAAATTTTAGACCCGCTTTACGAATCTCGGCATGAGAACAAGCAACAGATTTTAAATACGTTGCATGGTCATGGCGCCATTTCTGAAAATGTGGGGCGAGATGTCAACTATGTTGGGATGACTCAAGAGTTAAATTATGGCATGCAAGTCCATATGGCAACAGGCTCAAGTGCACTGTTGTCATTGCAGTTAGAGGATTGGTTGCAAATGGATAAACCCGTCAATATACCGGGTACATTCAAGGAATACCCTAACTGGAAACGCAAATTGACACGTAATTTAGAAGATATTTTTACTGATCCTGAGTTAATCAACTTGGCACAATATATTACTTCAGCGCGCCGTAAAGCAGGCGCTTAATTTACATTGGGAGTATATGACTCCCTTTTTTTAATGATAGTTACTAAGGAATGTTTACTATTATGCAAGACTATTCTCACTTAACGCAGGCGCGAGCTAGTTATCCTTTTAATGACTTAGGAGTGTTTAGAACTGAACACGGTGATTATGCGAGAGTACTTATACCTCATGCTGAAAAAGTCAGTATAGTGGATGCAAGGAATAAAGTGGTAGTGGCGCTTACAGCTCAGGATGACGGCATATTTTCGAACGAAAGCGCAGCTAAGATCCCTACCCATTACAAAATCAAAATAGAGCAGGGCAAACACAAACGCGTGATCTACGACCCCTATGCTTTTAAAGAACAAGCTTATCACGCTGTACATTTTGTTGACCATGCCCCAGAGAACGTTTATAAACAGCTTGGGGCTCAGCTTATTACGGCAAAAATTGGCCGTAAAAAATTACCTGCTGTACGCTTTGCCGTGTTCGCTCCTAATGCCTCTTCGGTATCAGTAGTTGGGGAATTCAATCAATGGCACGGTTGTGCTCATCTGATGCAAAAGACAGAACTAGGATATTGGGTATTAGTTATCCCTGAAGCGCAGGTAGGACAAAAGTACAAATACCAAATCAAAGACCAACATGGGCATGAACTTCCTCACAAAGCTGACCCAATAGGTTTTCAAGCTGATCAGTATCCATCTCACGCATCGGTCATTGTCGACCACAGCCATTACCAATGGCAAGACCAAGCGTGGCAACAGCGCCAACACGATCCGTACACACAACCCATGAGCATTTATGAGGTTCACCTTGCATCATGGCGAAGACCCGATGATGAGCGACGTTATGTAAGCTATCGCGAATTGGCGCATGACTTGATTGAGTATGTCGTCGAGATGGGGTACACCCATATTGAGTTAATGCCCATTACTGAATATCCTTTCGATGGTTCTTGGGGTTACCAACCAGTGGGCATGTTTGCACCTACTTCGCGTTTTGGTTGCGTTGATGATTTCAAATATTTTGTCGATGCCTGTCACCAAGCCAATATTGGTGTGATAATCGATTGGGTCCCCGCGCACTTCCCTGAGGACGGACACGGATTGGCGCGTTTTGATGGGAGTTGTGTTTACGAATATAGCGATCCTAAAAAAGGTTGGCATCCTGACTGGAACTCGTGCATCTACGATTTTGGTAAAGACGAGGTCAGACAGTTTTTGGTGGCGAATGCGTTGTATTGGTGTGATGTGTTTCATGTGGACGGTTTACGCGTGGATGCGGTGGCCTCCATGTTGTACTTGGATTATTCACGTGAAGACGGAGAGTGGATCCCGAATGTTGATGGGGGGAACCACAATTATGAGGCTATCTCCTTGTTACAATGGATGAACCAAGCTGTCTATGCTGCTCACCCTAATGTGATTACTATAGCAGAGGAATCGACTTCTTTTGCAGGGGTATCCCGTCCCGTTGATCAAGGCGGGCTAGGCTTTGGCTTTAAATGGAATATGGGATGGATGCACGACTCTTTACATTATATCAGTAAAGATCCAGCGTATCGCCGTTATCATCACAATGACATTACGTTTAGTATGGTTTACGCGTTTGATGAGAACTTTGTGCTACCACTGTCTCATGATGAAGTGGTGTATGGCAAGGGGTCTCTTATCGATAAAATGCCAGGGGATGAATGGCAACAGGCTGCTAATCTTCGCTGTTATGCGGCATTCATGTATGGCCATCCAGGTAAAAAGCTCAATTTTATGGGTAATGAATTTGGTCAGCACCCTGAGTGGGACCACGATGGTGAATTGAGTTGGTCACATCTAGACAATCCCAAGCACGCTCAAATACACCAGCTCTACCGACAGCTTAATCATTTATATCGGAGTGAAGCCGCGTTGCACCGTGCTGATCACGATGCGAGTGGTTTCCAATGGTTGTCACACGAGGATGCGGAACAATCCGTTCTCAGTTTTGCTCGTTTTGATCCGATTACCCAGTCAGTGATACTCGTCGTGAGTAACTTCACACCTGTACCACAAGCTCAGTATCGTATTGGGGTACCTCAAGCCGGTCGCTATGAAGTGATATTAGATACCGACCAGCCGCAATTTGGTGGGAGTGGTTATCAAACTAACACAACCTATAGCACACAAATGCAACCATGGCATGGCTTTAGTCAGAGTATTGAACTGAGTTTACCACCGCTTGCGACGCTTTATTTGAGGATACAATAAATACATGTCTTTGGCTTCACAACCACATCCGCTCGGTGCGACGGTTTATGCTGACCGAGTAAATTTTGCGGTGCACGCGCCTAAAGTAAGTACATTGCTGGTGTGTTTGTTTCATCCTGATACCAATGAACTTGTCGCTGAATATGAAGTCAGCCAGCGGACAGGGACGGTTTGGCATGTGGCCTTGCCCAAGAGTATGCAAAAATACGCGTACTTATATAAAGCAGGATATCAAAATGACTGTCATGGGGATATGCAGTGGCAGTTTTTGTCGGACCCTTATGCCAAACAACTCAACAGTGCTTGGTTTTGGGATAAGTCGCGCTATGAAACACAACCTGAGGTATTTTTTCCAAAGGCGAAGATAGTCAGTGATAAGGCCCGTCATAAGGTTGTCAAAACGCCACGCGTGCAAGCCAAAGACAGAGTAATTTATGAAATGCACGTCAAAGGGCTGACCCGCTTACATCCACAGGTTTCACCTGAACATCGTGGGACCTACCTTGGCGTGACTCACCCTGCTGTGATTGCGCATCTGAAAGCCTTGGGCGTCACCACTGTGCAAGTGATGCCTTTGATGGCATTCATGCCGGAACCGTTTATTAGCGAAAAAGGTCTAACCAATTATTGGGGATACAATACGATTGCTTATTTTGCCCCTGAACCGCGATATGCCCATCAAGATGCACATGTCGAATGTCAAGATATGGTGGCAGCGTTGCATGATGCCGGACTAGAAGTAATTCTAGACGTGGTGTTTAACCACACCGCTGAGGGTGGTCCTGATGGGCCGACCCTGAGTTTGCGCGGTTTTGATGATGAGTATTACACGACCATACCAGAGTCTACTGACTACGCTAATTATTCAGGTTGCGGCAATAGTGTTAATGTTGCTTACTTACCGAGCTTGCGCTTAGTCATGGATGCCATGCGGTGGTGGGTAACGACCTATCAAATTGATGGCTTTCGCTTTGATTTGGCAACGGGCCTCGGGCGCTCCCCACATGCGTTTTCGCAAACCTCGGCCTTACTCCAAGCCATGCAACAAGATCCGGTGTTGTGCGATAAGATATTTCTTGCAGAGCCGTGGGATATCGGAGATTTTGGTTACCAATTAGGCCAATTTCCCAGTGGCTTTTTGGAAGTGAATGATCAATTTCGCGATGCGGTGAGAGGATTTTGGCGTGGAGATAAGCAGCTCACACCGACCTTTGCAACACGCATGTTTGGTTCACGCGATATCTTTCACAAAGGCAAGCGGGCTATTCACAGTTCGGTCAACGCTGTTACCATACATGACGGTTTTACGTTACATGATTTAGTAACATATAGTCACAAACACAACGAAGCGAATCAAGAGCAGAACCAGGATGGTCACAATCACAACCTCAGTTCGAATTATGGCGTAGAGGGCGAAACGGATGATGTGGTTATCCGTTTGCTTCGAGCAAGACAAAAGCGCAACTTGTTTGCTTCGATGATCTTTGCTCAGGGCACACCGTGCATATTGGCGGGTGATGAGCTATCACGGACTCAACAAGGCAACAACAACGCGTATTGCCAAGACAATGAACTGAATTATGTAGACTGGGATCTGAATCAAGAGCAACAGGACTTTTTGTTATTTTGCCAGTATTGTGTCGGGATAAAACAGAGCTCAGATATTTTAACGAATGTGCAATTAGCAGATGATGCATATTATTCAGAGTGTAATGTTGTAGCGGTTCACTGGTACAAAATAACGGGTGAACCTAAGGGAGATGCCGATTGGCATACCCTTGAACGCCAAGGATTCGGTTTTGAAATTATCGGTGGAGCAGGACGCGAGGACAACACCAATGAACATTGGTTATTGTGTGTGAATGCTGCAGAGCAGGATGAAACCTTTGTGTTGCCAACTTTGCCAAAGGGCAGTCGCTGGCAGATTTTACTCGACACTCGGATGACTAAGTTTCGACCCAGCGCCTATTACATCCCCAAACCAAAATTTGTGATCTCAAACCGCAGTATTGTGCTATTTAAAAAAGAACTCATCGACTAGGAGTGTATATGGCTGCGTCAGATTTAACCCAACACCTCAGTCCCGAAGCGTTTTATGTCACGCAAAAAAAGGGCACTGAAAGACCCTTCACTGGAAAGTACAATGATCATTTTGAACCCGGAACCTATCATTGTGTAGTGTGCTCCCAGCCACTATTTCATTCTGAGCACAAATTTAATGCTGGCTGTGGGTGGCCCTCATTTTATGATCAGACCGACGCACACAATG
>JBEVCF010000100.1:14673-23746 GCA_040514355.1 Glaciecola sp. | reverse complement strand
TTTGAATGGTAAAATAATAATGTTTTATACTTTAGTTGTAAATAAATGTGACCAAAATAAAGTATAAAAATTAATAGTTTAGATAATATATGCTGATAAATGGCGCTGAGTAAGCCGTGTGCGTTCCCGCTGACCCACACCTCTCTAGGCTACGTTTACAATGCTTGACTAACATTTGATTGCACTGGTTTTTTGAGTATCGTGCAAATCTCTTTACTCACGTCGACAGCGGCCGCTAAATCGATACCCGTGTCAATCCCCATGTTTTCGCACATGTACACGACATCTTCGGTAGCTACATTGCCGCTAGCGCCTTTGGCGTAGGGACAACCACCCAAGCCAGCGATGGCAGAATCAATGGTCGTGACGCCGTGTTGCAATGCGATCAAAATATTGGCTAACGCTTGTCCATACGTATTGTGAAAATGCACCGCCAGACGGTCAACAGGTATATCTTTGGTTAACAGCGATAATAATTCTGCTGTGGCTTTGGGAGTACCGACACCAATCGTATCGCCAAGAGACACCTCATAACACCCTAGCGTTAGTAGTGTTTCAGTTAACGATTTGACTTGATGAATATCGACTTCGCCTTGATAGGGACAGCCCAATACCGTGGATACATAACCCCGCACGGGTAAACTGTGATGCTGAGCAAGTGCCAAAACGGGTTTAAAACGTTCGATACTTTCGGCGATAGAGCAGTTGATATTTTTTTGTGAAAACGCTTCTGATGCGCCAGCAAATACGGCTACTTCATCAACGCCTACTGCGATAGCATCTTCCAAGCCGCGCAGATTAGGGGTCAGCGCAGAATATACTACCCCCGTTTGGCGTTTGATTTGAGTAAACACTTTAGCTGAGTCGGCCATTTGCGGCACCCATTTGGGTGAAACAAAACTACCTGCTTCAATACGCTGACAACCAATATCCTGCAACGATTCAATTAATTGTACTTTTTGTGCAACGGATAACGGTTGGGATTCATTTTGTAAACCGTCACGAGGACCCACTTCAAAAATACTCACGCGTTCAGGGTAATGCATAGCGGCACCTCTTACTCAAACACTGCAACAACTTGACCACCTTCCACCAAGTCACCTTCGCTGAAAAGATACTCGGTGATCACACCATCCTGAGGGGCTCGGATATTGTGTTCCATCTTCATCGCCTCAATGACCATGATGGTATCGCCTTGCTTAACGGTGAATGGAGCAGACATACCCAATGATACAACCCGTCCATTCATCGGGGCTACACACCCCGAGGTGTCATTTTCAGACTGAGCCTGACCGATATCCCAGGCAGGTATGCACCAGATATATTGGTCACCGCCATACCACAGCACCAGTTTGTTTGACTGAAGATTAGGGTAGTAGGTAAGGTCAGAATAGAAATGTACGGACAGGTATTGATTATTGATACTACCTCGCCACAGCTGTTCATTGATGACCTCTGTCACAATGTCGAAGGAGTGTTCGGCAACATCGACTTGGGTGTCTGAGCCAGAGATACGTAGCGTTGCATCTATAGCATGGGTCTGATGAGAGAGCTGTAGTCGTATTTCGCTGGGCAGGTTATTGCGCCATTGCAACGGTAGTGAACTAGCCAGACGAGGTTGCAGAGCGACCTGTCGGGTATGCACCAAATAAGCAGCCAGCGCGTGAAAATGATGATCCGCAAGGGGGGCGTTGGGATATAACGCTTGTTGGTAATCATCGATAAAATGGGTGGTCACGGCGCCATTGATAAATGTAGGGTGTCTTAAAATATTGAGCAAATACGCAATATTCGTGGCACAGCCTTCGATGTGATAATCGGATAACGCCGCCTCCAAGCGCAAGCGCGCTTGGTTTCGATCATCCGCGTGGGTGATGACTTTACTGATCATCGGGTCGTAATAAACAGAAATTTCATCGCCTTGGACGACACCACTATCCACTCGAACATATTGAGACCGACTAGGTTCATGATAAACCTGTAATACACCCGTATCGGGCAAAAATTCATTGGCGGGGTCTTCGGCGTAAATCCTTGCTTCAAAGGCATGGCCGTTCACCGCTATAGAGGATTGAGTTAGTGGTACGGGTTCACCATTACCTATGTGAATTTGCCATTGCACCAAATCCTGTCCTGTAATTGCTTCGGTAACCGGATGTTCAACTTGTAAGCGGGTATTCATTTCCATAAAGTAAAATTGTTCATCGGCATCCAATAAGAACTCGACTGTCCCCGCACCGATATAGCCAATCGCTTTACCCGCCGCAATTGCCGCTTCGCCCATGGCTTGCCTAGTACTAGTACGTAAGCCAGGGGCGGGTGCTTCTTCGATAATTTTTTGGTAGCGTCGTTGCACACTACAATCGCGATCATGCAAGTACACACCATTACCAAAGCTGTCAAAGAAAACTTGGATTTCAATATGTCGAGGGCCAACGACATACTTTTCAACTAGCATGTGATCATTGCCAAAACTCGATGCCGCCTCGCGTTTGGCAGCGGCCAATGCAGTATGAAATTCAGTCGCCTGATGTACGATGCGCATACCTTTGCCACCGCCACCTGCGACGGCTTTTAGCAGTACGGGAAAACCAATTTTTTGGGCTTGTTCATACAACAATTCTGGTGCTTGTTCCGTGCCATGATAGCCAGGTACAAGCGGCACACCGGCTTCCGTCATGATGGTTTTGGCTTCGCTTTTTGACCCCATAGCTGCAATTGCACTAGCGGACGGTCCCAAAAAAATAATATTGAGTGATGTACAACGTTCGGCAAAGTCTGCATTCTCAGACAAAAAGCCGTAGCCGGGGTGAATCGCATCTGCCCCACTGCGTACAGCAACATCCAAAATTTTATCTATGTTTAAATATGACTCGGCAGGGCTTGGGGCACCAATACAAAAGGCTTCATCCGCCAACTTAACATGCTGGGCTTTGGCATCGGCTTCAGAGTACACGGCGATAGTTTTGATCCCCATGCGTTGAGCTGTACGCATGATCCGACAGGCAATTTCACCGCGATTGGCAATTAATAAGGTCGTGATCATTTATAACTCCTGTTGTCGCCAACTTGCAGCACGTTTGTCAAAGAAAGCGTTCAATCCTTCTTGACCCTCAGGTGAAACACGCAGTTGCGCAATTAAACGGCTAGTATGGTCAATCAATGCTTCATCCAGTGGATGGGTGGTACAGTGGCTGATCAGCGCTTTGGTAGCAGCCATGGCCTGTGGCCCATTGTGTAAAAACAATTGTACAAACGTTGAGACCTGTTCATCCAATTCTGTTTCGGATACAACTTCAGTTAATAGTCCTAATTTATGCGCTGTAGCTGCGCTAAATACCTCTGCACTTTGCATGTAGCGTTTGGCTGCGCGCACACCAATGGCCTCGATGACATACGGTGCGATAGTAGCCGGCGCTAGTCCGAGTTTAACTTCACTTAAACAAAACTTACTGAGTTTTGTGGCGATCGCGATATCACAACAGGCAATTAAGCCTAACGCACCACCAAATGCAGCACCTTGTATTTTGGCAATTGTGGGTTTGGGACAGTGATACAGCGTATTGAGCATGTGAGCTAACACGGTTGCGTCAGCGCGATTTTCTGCTTCGGAATAGTTCACCATTCGTTTCATCCAGTGCAGATCAGCGCCCGCACTAAACGTATCACCCACACTTTGCAGTATGATTACGCGTACTGAAGCGTCTTCTTTAGCACAGTTGAACGCATTGGTTAAAGCACATAACATTTTGTCATTAAACGCGTTGTGCTTGTCGGCCCTACTGATTGTGACCGTTGCCACACCCGCAGTTGCGTTGTATAAAATTGCATCGTCTAACATCAGTGTGCTCCTTAGGGTTACATCCGGAAAACGCCGAAGTGAGTTGCTTCAGCTGGTGCTTGATGAACAATGTGCAAGCAATAAGCGAGCACGTGGCGCGTATCTGCAGGATCGATGACGCCATCGTCCCACAAGCGGGCCGAGGCATAGTAGGGGTGACCTTGATGTTCATAGTTATCGATGATGGGTTGCTTGAAGGCGGCTAGTTCATCATCTGACATACACGTGCCTTGGGCTTGTAACTGGTCTTGCTTTACTTGGGCTAAGACACCTGCAGCTTGTTCGCCACCCATGACCGAGATGCGCGCATTGGGCCACATGAATAGAAAACGCGGGTCATAAGCACGCCCACACATCCCGTAGTTTCCCGCTCCAAAACTGCCACCGATCAAAATTGTGAGTTTAGGCACTTTAGCACAAGCTACAGCGGTGACCATTTTGGCGCCGTGTTTGGCGATACCACCGGCTTCGTATTGCTGACCGACCATAAAGCCCGTGATATTTTGTAAAAAAACTAATGGGATCCCACGTTGTGAACACAGTTGTACAAAATGTGCCCCTTTCTGGGCAGATTCTGAAAACAAAATGCCATTGTTAGCAACAATCCCCACTTGATAACCATCAATATGCGCAAATCCCGTGACCAAAGTGGTACCAAAGCGCGCTTTAAATTCATGAAAGGCTGAATCGTCAACGATACGAGCAATAACGTCTCGTACATCATAGGGTTGCTTGGGATCAGCGGGGATGATGCCATAGATTTCTTCTGTTGCGTAACGAGGCGGTTGCGGTGTTTGACGCGCGACTTCGGGACGTTGTACGTGTAAATTGGCGACCACGTCACGGGTTAACGCGAGTGCGTGGACATCGTTATTGGCCAAGTGATCGACCACCCCTGAGACCCGAGTATGGACATCTCCACCTCCTAGTGCTTCGGCACTGACAATTTCACCTGTCGCGGCTTTTACCAAAGGGGGACCGCCTAAAAAAATCGTCCCTTGCTCTTTGACAATAATCGACTCATCGGCCATCGCTGGCACATAGGCGCCGCCTGCCGTACATGACCCCATGACCACCGCAATTTGAGGAATATTGCGTGCCGACAAGTTGGCTTGGTTGAAAAAGATGCGACCAAAGTGTTCTTTATCAGGAAATACATCATCTTGGCGAGGCAAATTAGCGCCACCGGAGTCTACCATATAAATACAAGGTAGATGATTCTGAGAAGCAATTTCTTGGGCTCGTAAATGTTTTTTCACCGTCAATGGATAATAAGTGCCTCCCTTGACGGTTGCATCATTTGCGACAATCATACAAGTGATACCAGAAACTTGACCTATCCCCGCGACGACCCCAGCACAAGGCACATCTTCATCATACACTTGAAAGGCGGCTAATTGGCTGATTTCTAAAAACGGGGAACCCGGATCAAGGACCTGTTCGATTCGCTCTCGGGCAAGTAACTTGCCACGGGCAAGATGTTTTGCTCGCGCATGCTCTGGGCCACCTAACGCGATATGGTTGAGTAATTCAGACAGCGCAGTAACCTGTTGCTTCATTGCCGCATGGTTGCGTTGGAATTGTTCTGATTGGACGAACACTGAACTGGTTAATATCGTCATATTGATTCCTAGCGAGATTCGTTAAACAACTCACGTCCAATTAACATGCGACGGATTTCAGATGTGCCAGCACCGATTTCATATAGTTTTGCATCACGCAACAAGCGCCCAGTGGGATATTCATTGATGTACCCATTACCACCCAAGATTTGTATGGCATCTAACGCCATTTTGGTCGCCAGTTCAGCGGAGTATAAAATGGCTCCAGCGGCGTCTTTGCGTGTTGTTTCGCCTCGGTCACAGGCTTTGGCGACTGCATAGACATAAGCGCGTGCTGCATTCATTTGTGTATACATGTCTGCAACCTTGCCCTGGATCAATTGAAACTGACCGATGGACTGACCAAATTGTTGACGGTCGTGAATATAGGGCGTCACCACATCCATACAAGCTTGCATTAAACCCAAGGGGCCACCAGATAATACAAGACGTTCGTAATCAAGGCCTGACATCAGGACGGCAACACCGCCACCTTCTTCCCCTAAAATGTGATCTTTATGTACGACACAGTCTTCAAATACTAATTCACAGGTATTGGATGAACGCATGCCAAGCTTGTCTAGTTTTTGTGCTTGGGAGAACCCCGGTGTGTTTTTTTCTACAATAAAAGCGGTAATTCCACGAGAACCGGCAGACGAATCTGTTTTTGCATAAATCACGAAAACATGCGCATCAGGACCATTGGTGATCCACATTTTATTGCCGTTCAACACATATTCGTCACCGCGTTTATCAGCACGCAATTTCATACTTACTACGTCCGATCCAGCATTGGGCTCTGACATGGCCAGCGCACCAATATGTTCACCACTGATCAATTTTGGCAGGTATTGTTCACGTTGTGCTGCACTACCGTTTTTGTAAATTTGGTTAACGCAAAGATTGGAATGCGCCCCGTAACTCAGACCTATGCCTCCAGAGGCACGTGAGATTTCTTCCATCGCGACGGTATGCGCCAAATATCCCATATCGGGGCCACCGTACTGTTCACTGACGGTGATCCCCAATAATCCCAATGCGCCCATTTGTGGCCAAAGTTGATTGGGAAAGCTATTCGCTTCATCAGCTTGCGCAGCCAAAGGAGCAATCTCTGACTGTGCAAATTGATACACCATGTCTCGCAACATATCGACGTCTTCACCGAGCTCGAAATTCAAAGTGGGATAGGGGGCATGCATAGTTTATCTCCGTATTTCTGTCGTTAAGATTGGTTGGCCTGTAACGCTGCTAACTCTTCCTGACAGCGCGCCTCAACATCATCAAGCTCAGAGAGCAACGTTTGCACATCGCTGAGTTGTTGCAGCAATACCATGCGTTTTTTAACCGTCAGTGACAGTAAAGTTTGCAACTGTTTTTCTGAGTTCGGGTTAGTATCGTAGAGCTCGAATAAGGTTTTAATTTCTGCCAGTGAGAAGCCTAAACGTTTGCCACGCAGAATCAGTTTTAGACGAACTCTATCTTTAGTGTAGTAAATGCGTTGCTGACCGGAACGTACGGGATGCAATAAACCCTGTTCTTCGTAAAAACGAATAGCACGTGTTGTAATGGCAAATTCCGTTGCTAACTCCCCGATACTAATAGTTGTCTCTTGATTCACAAATTTCACTCATACTTGTTGCACATACTTAGCATTTAACTTACATTAAGTTTACGTTTACGTAAAGTGAATTTACGTAAACTTGTCAAGGAGTCCATGATGAAACAAATTTTGCCCCATAAGTACCCAGTTATAGTTAGTGCTAAGCGAACCGCAATAGGGAGTTTTCTTGGTGTATTGCATCAATTACCTGCAACAGAATTGGGGGCACATGCCATTCGTGCCGTTATAGAAAATTCGAAAGTTCAGCATATTGATGAAGTCATTATGGGCTGTGTGCTGCCTGCTGGTTTAGGTCAAGCGCCTGCAAGACAAGCCTCATTGGGAGCAGGGGTTGACCAGTCTGTTGGCGCGATAACAATCAATAAAGTATGTGGTTCTGGACTCAAAGCCGTCATGTTAGCGAGCGATATGATCCGTGCAGGGTCAGCCAAAGCTGTCATTGCAGGTGGGATGGAGTCGATGAGTAATGCACCATTTTTATTACCTCAAGGGCGTAAAGGCCAGAAAATGGGACACCAACGCACACTCGATCACATGATGTTAGACGGTTTAGAAAATGCTTATGACGGGAAAGCAATGGGCTGTTTTGCGCAAGACAAAGCAGATAGTTTACATTACTCGCGCGAACAAATGGATGCGTATGCATTGTCATCATTAGCCAAAGCTCAACAGGCGATAGATACAGATGCCTTTGCTGATGAAATTGTACCGATTGAAATTGTGACGCGTCGCGAAACGCTTATGGTTTCGGTTGATGAAAACCCCAGTCAAGCGCGTCCAGACAAAATTCCGCACTTGCGTCCTGCTTTTGCCAAAGGTGGGACGATTACAGCCGCTAATGCTAGCTCTATTTCTGATGGTGCGGCCGCATTACTTGTGATGGATGCACAAACCGCACAAGCAGAAAACATACTGCCACTTGCACATATCGTGGGTTATACCACGCATGCCATGGCGCCGGAGGATTTTACTATTGCGCCAATCGGCGCTGTACAGGACTTACTGCAGCAGTTGCAATGGTCAGTTGACGAAGTGGATTTGTGGGAGATCAACGAAGCTTTTGCCATGGTTACCATGGCGACAGTCGATCGTTTGCAAATTCCATTGGATAAGGTCAACGTCAATGGTGGAGCATGTGCCCTAGGCCATCCTATCGGTGCATCAGGGGCACGGATTTTGGTCACACTTATTTATGCCCTACAGCAAAGGGGATTAAAAAGAGGCATTGCGACATTGTGCATAGGTGGCGGTGAAGCGGTTGCATTGGCAGTAGAAATGATTTAAGACTTGCGTTTTGGTGTCGATATAAAGCAGTATACGATTAATGACTTGCAAATTTAATGGAGTTAAATTTGTCCTCGACTCCCTCAGTAGACAAACAAATAATGTTATTGGAACGCCGTTTAGAACGTGAAAAGTCTGCACGTTTACAAGCGGAGGAGTTACTTGTCGCTAAATCTAGAGAAATTTATCACTCTAATGTGAAGCTCAAAGCAGCACTGGCCGAATCGGAAGCAAAGCGTGATGAACTCGCATTTATTTTACAGACATCGGGTTCGCTAACGGTTGCCGAAAAAAGTGAAAATTTAGTCACGCACTGTACCGAATTATCCGCCAATTTTTTACAGGCAGAAGTCGCTATTTGCGGTGTACAATTAGTCAACAATCTGCAATTTGAGCCCCATACACCAGTCTATACTTCCTATAAGAAATGGCATCACAACAAAAATTTAATAACAGAAGTCAATGTCTTGTTGAAACAACAAGCCATATCTGAAGCATGGTTAAAAGTCCCTGTTTCACTGTCTTATTTTTCAGGTGAGCCCATGCAAATGGTGGTAGCTAACACGACGATCGACTCAGAAAGTCGATTATTGTCCGTTTTCTTACTGAAACAGTTGCCAGCTTCACCAGATACTTTTAACGCGTTGACCGTTATTCAAAGACAATTGAAAAATTTGTTACTTGCCAGAAAAACAGGGTATCAAGAGGTCGACGAAGTATTAGATT
>JBEVCF010000100.1:0-14663 GCA_040514355.1 Glaciecola sp. | reverse complement strand
CTATACAGCAGCAGCTTGAACAAGCCCAAAAAATGCTTGTGCGCTCAGAAAAAATGACCTTGTTAGGGCAGTTGGCAGCGGGTATTGCTCACGAGATCAACAACCCAGTTGGCTTTGTCCGCTCCAATACAGAGGTACTCTCAGCGTACATGCGTGATGTCGTGACGTTTATTCAACAGCAAGCATCTCTGATCCAACATCCAGAAGGCCAAGCACACTTAATCGAACTTAAACAAAAACTAGATATAGATTTTATTATCGAGGATATTCAAGATATCGTTGCATCCAATCTCGACGGCGTTGATCGCATCACAGAAATTGTACAAAGCTTAAAAACATTTTCACATCAAGGTGATAAAGCGTTTTCTAAAGTGGATTTAAAAGCGGTCATTGATTCAGCCTTACTCGTAACTAAGAATGAGTTGAAATACAAACATCAAGTCAATAATCATCTGACTGAAGAAGCACTGTATGTGATGGGTAAGCCTGGTCAACTTCAACAAGTGTTTATTAATCTTTTTGTAAATGCCGCACAAGCCATGACTGACGGTGGCTGTGTTGAGATAGTCGCAAGGCGAAACCAGTCTGAAATACAGATTGATATTATTGATACTGGGTGCGGGATGGATGAAATAACGAAACAACATTTATTCACACCTTTTTATACAACAAAGTCTGTGGGTGAGGGAACAGGTTTAGGACTATCGATATCGATTGGTATTATCGAAGCGCACAATGCTGAAATCCACGTCAAATCAGAACAAGACAAAGGCACAACGTTTACCTTGATCTTTCCTGAATACACCGATACCTGTGAACAGTAGACTCATTTTTAACAGCCTGTTATGTAGCGATTGAGCTAAAGGCTTCCGCTTGCTGTTCCAAAAACATTTTGATCTGTTTGGATTCTTCTGATTCAAGTTCCGCCTTTGCTAAACCAAGCGTAGGAAAATGTTGATAGCCAGATAACAAACAATACCAACTCACAGTGGGGTAGTACGCCAATAAATCCAATTGTGTTAATAATTGATGGAGGTCACCGCCACGTTGCCAACACAATATAATTTGTTGTAAATGGGGGGTGACTTTTGCTTTTTCTCGACACGCCTGCCAATACGGGCCCGTTTGTTTGTTTAGTATATAATGACCATTAATATAATCTTTGACGCCATTAAATCGGGCACGTATGACTTTGTTAAATTGCGCTTGGTAGTGCTGTGAAAATTGACCTGCAGTAAATGCACCAATAAATTGCGTAACGGTCTCTTGTACCAGGTGTAACGCGGTCGCTTCAAGCGGCTCAATAAACCCCTGCGCTAAGCCAACTGCCACACAGTTTTTATACCAGTGTTGTTTGACTTGACCTACTTTCATTCTGATCCGCCTAAATGAGGTACTGTCCTTATCAAGGCCTAAGTGCTGTGCCAGTTCGTGTTCTGCCTCTTCAAAATCACAAAAACGGCTAGAAAAAACATAACCATTACCCACACGTGATTGCAACGGGATCCGCCAAGCCCAACCACAACGAAGCGCCGTCGCTTGAGTGTGAGGGTGTTCTTCGATACCACAAGGCGTAGGCGTAGCGATGGCACAGTCATTAAATAAATGTGCAGCAAATGACTCAAATTCGACACCTAAGGTTTGTTGTAATAATAAGCTTTGAAAACCGCTACAATCGAAAAACCAATCCCCTGTGATGATGTTATTATCAGTGGTAGTTAAGCTGCTAATGCCTCTTTCATCCTGTTGCACAGATGCGATAGTTGCAGTGCGAGTTTGGATCCCTTGTTGTGTGCCATAATGTTTTAAAAAAGCACCTAACTTGTAAGAATCAAAATGGTAGCCATAAGTTGTTTTCACCTCAGTATCGGCTCGTTCCAGTAAATGAGGTGAGCGCTTCTGCTGAGTTAAATGATGTGCCAAAAAGTACTGCGATGGATGTGGTGCTGCGCTTTGGTTATGTAAGGTTTGGTGATTGGCGCGTAAAAATGCACCTGCAGTCTGATTGTCTAAACTCGATGGAAAAGGATGAAAATACGTATGGGGTAGAGGACTTTCACCAGTCGTCCATGCATGGAAGGTAATGCCGTGTTTGTAGGTTGCGTCGCATTGGGGCATCCACTGCTGTTCATCGATACTAAGAATATCAAAGAACACTTTCAACTGAGGCGTAGACCCTTCCCCTACACCAATAATACCAATGTCTTCAGACTCTACGACAGTGATAACAAAACCCTTAGGCGCGAGTTGTTGCTGCAGTAAGTTGGCAGTCATCCAACCTGCGGTCCCCCCGCCTAAAACAATGATGTGTTGCTGATTATTTGACATAACTTCTTCTTATTATTCAATAAACTGTCGTATTGTTGATGCTTGGGTGGTGAATACGTATGCAGTTATTTGTTGTCATTGCAAGCTGTGATTATTATAGACAAAAATGAATAATAAGATAAAGCGATGCAAAAAACTCAACCTCAACTCTCTTTCTGGCAAATTTGGAACGTCAGTTTTGGCTTTCTTGGCGCCGATCTACACTCATTATCATTGTTTTGGTTGGTGGCTCCCATTATGGGACTCATTGTCCAGCCATTGGTTGGTTCTGCGTCAGATCGCACGTGGAATCGTTTAGGACGTCGCAAGCCTTTTATTTTATTTGGTGCAATAGCTGCCGCAATGGGTATGTTACTCATGCCGAATGCGCCCTTATTTGTCGCATTTATGGCACCTATGCTATTTGGTGCCCTGATGTTAGCATTGATGGATGCATCGTTTAATGTGTGTTTCCAACCGTTCCGTTCCTTAGTTTCGGACATGGTGCCAGGCAATCAACGCAATATTGGCTACTCCATTCAATCCTTGCTGATTAACATAGGTGCAATTATTGGCTCAATTCTGCCTTTTGTGCTGACGAATGTTATTGGTTTAGACAACACCGCTGAACAAGGTAGTGTTGCGCCCTCGGTTGTATGGGCCTTTTATATTGGTGCAACGGTGTTACTCGGTTCGGTATTGTGGACAGTCATGCGTACCAAAGAGTATGCGCCATCAGATTACTATGCTTACAAAGGTGTTGACGAAGCCGCGGTGACAGCTGAACTTGCTGTACAAAAAAGTATCGGGCAGCGGCTGACTGAGTTTTTTGGTTTGTTTAAAACGATGCCTAAAACCATGCGTCAGTTAGCAGTAGTACAGTTTTTTTCTTGGTTTGCCCTGTTTATTATGTGGGTGTACACGATGCCTGCCATTACTCAAAATACTTGGGGGATTGAGGCAAAATGGTTTGATCCCGACTATTTGGCAAGCTATGACGTTATCCCTGCTTATATCAATGATGCCAAAGGGGCAGCAGGCGACTGGGTAGGCATGTTATTTGCGGGTTATTCTGTGTTTGCAGCTTTGTTTTCCATTGTGTTAGCGCGACTGGCTGATACTTTTGGACGCAAATGGGTCTATGGCATTGCGCTGCTTTTAGGTGGTGTATCTTACGCCAGTTTTGGTTTGTTTACTGATACGACACCCACTACTGTGAACTTTTTGGTCACTGAAGTGGTGGTGCCTGCTGGTGCAGTTGGTTTATTTGTTCCCATGCTTGGCGTTGGGATAGCGTGGGCCGCAATACTCGCGATGCCTTATGCCATGTTGGCGGGTTCTTTGCCAGCAGAAAAAACGGGCGTGTATATGGGGATTTTCAATTTCACAATTGCGGCGCCCCAAATTGTATCAGGCATTTTATCAGGCTGGATTTTGTCCAGTATATTTGCCAATGAAGCTATCCATATTATCACTTTAGCAGGCGTCGCTATGGTGTGTGGTGCTATCGCCGTGTATTTTGTACCAGACGACGCCCAAGTGACACAAGCATCATATTAACAAGGATTGACAGAATGAAAAGAACGGCCATTGCGTTAGCGATCATCACAGCTAGCTTAGGATTGACGGCTTGCCAAACCACGCAAGCTCCTAGTACAACGAGTCAGAAAAATACGGTGACCGAATTTTATGGCACCAAAGAAGCGTTTGCCAAAGAAGCGGTCTATTTCATCATGACAGATCGTTTTGTTGATGGGGACCCCAATAACAATTATCCTGAACAAGGCGGGGACTTCCCCACCTTCGGTGGCCGCTTAGATGGACCTGACGGTAAGTTTGCCAATGTCGGTTACATGGGGGGCGATTTTAAAGGTGTGTTGGACAACGCTGATTATTTACGCGATCTCGGTATGACCGCGGTGTGGCTGACACCTGTGGTAGACAATCCCAATCAAGTTTTCTCTGGTGGTGAACCTATCAGCTATGGAGGCGCATTTAAAGATGGTGGCAAAACAGGGTATCACGGATATTGGGCAACCAATTTTTATAAAGAAGACGAGCATTTAGTTTCACCTGGGCTTGGTTACAAGGCACTAACAGCTGGTTTACGTGCAAAAGGGATCAAAACCATCTTAGATGTGGTGGCAAATCATGGTTCGCCGTCGTTCACCATGCCTATTGATCAGCCCATGTATGGTGAATTGTATGATAAAGAGGGCAATTTGGTGGCGGATCATCAGAATTTAGCACCGGAAGCTTTATCACATGATGAACCGCTGCATGACTTTTTTCGCAAAACACCGGATATTATGCAGTTATCTAATTTGGATGACACCAATCCAGCGGTACAAGATTTTTTAATTGACTCTTACCTGCATTGGATTGAGCAAGGTGCCGCTGCATTTCGTATCGATACCATCAAGCATGTGCCACATCGTTTTTGGAAGATCATGGCGGATCGTATTCGCGCCGAATATCCCGATTTTTTCATGTTTGCTGAAAGCTATGATTACAACGCAAACTTCATTGCCCAACATACGCTGCCTAAAAACGGCCAGATTTCGGTTCTAGATTTTCCGGGGCAAAAAGCGATGACCACTGTGTTCGAAAACCCTAATAGCGATTTTGCGGAGTTAGCAGACTATCTTCATCTCACGCATGGACCGTATCATAATGTGTATGATCTAACGACGTTTTATGACAATCATGACATGCGACGGATGAATGCAAGCGATGAAGGATTTATTAATGCGCACAACTGGTTGTTTACCACGCGTGGTATTCCCGTAGTCTATCAAGGCTCTGACTGCTGAGCATGAAGGCAATCGTAATTACATTGGACAAGCGCGGTTGAATACTGCACGCCAGCATCCTATCTACCAAAATTTAGCCCGTATTGCGAAGGTACGGCAAGCGACGCCAGCCTTGCAGTCTGGGTTACAAGTAAACATAATGCTCGAGGGAAATAAAGCCGCGTTCTATCGTGTGCTACAAACACAAGAGACGCAACAAATTGCCTTGGTGTTACTCAATAAAGGCAGTGAACCCGTTTCGTTTGCTCTTAGCAACATGATCCAAGCTGGTAGTTATGTTGAACAACTCTCAGGTAAACAAAAAGCGATTAAAGATGCGTTTGTATCGGAAGTCGGCCCACACGATGTGCAGGTATGGGTATTGAACGAGGAAGTGACGGAGCCATCATTAATTAAAGCACTACACCATGCCATGGACTATAAATAATCTTTACTAAGATGCTTGGTATACATAATGGGGTCTGAACGCCTAAGTGTGTTCAGACCCTTTTTTTGCACGATTCACGGATGACTAATTCAGTCGGTATTTGCATATCAGATGCCGTTTCACCATTGACCAAGCGAATGAGTTTATCTACTAGCACTTTACCAGCGCAGACAGTGTCTTGTTTGACTGTTGTCAGTGGAGGAGTGGTAAACTCACTTACTGGTATGTTATCAAAACCAACTACTGCAATATCATCTGGACAAGTGAGCTGATGTTGTAACATAGCGCGTTGTACACCAATTGCAATTAAATCACTGGCGCATACAATCGCATCTGGACGAATATTACCTTCAAGCAAGGCATAAGTCGCATCTATACCAGCCTCCAAGGTAAATATCGCATCAAATTGACCCACAAACTCATCGCGTAGACCGTATTTATCTAATGCTGACATCATACCTTGAAAACGCGCCATAAATTCTGGCGCATGATGGTCGGCAATACCAATAAACGCAAAAGCGCGATGCCCTTGTTTAATTAAATGTTCGGTGATAATAAAACCACCTTGGAAATTGTTACAGCCGACTGATATACCTGGGTGATTCGGATCGTGGGCTCCCCAACGAACAAAATGTGTGCCTTGAGACTCTAACTGTTCTAATTTCGTTTGATAATCGACGTAATCGCCATAGCCAAGAAGAATGATGCCGTCTGCTTTATTAGAATCTTCAAATTCCGCATGCCAATCATCTTGTAAGTTTTGAAACGAGACCAACAAATCATAATTTGCAGCAGAACAAGCTTTGGTAATAGCGCCTAACATAGAAATAAAAAAAGGATTTATTTGAGAATCATCGCTGGAGGGATCTTCAAATAATAATAAAGCAATGGTGTTGGAGCGTTGTTTGCGCAGATTACTGGCATTTTTATCGACCTTATAATTGAGGTCTTTGGCAATTTTTTGGATTCTAAGACGCGTTTCCGTATTGACCAAAGGTGAATTACTCAATGCACGCGAAACAGTAGATTGGGAAACACCCGCTAGGTGTGCAATATCAAAGGAGGTTGCTTTCATGATTTCAGATCACTTGTTGTTATGCATATAATATATAGATGTTTATGCATAAAAACAAAAAATTATGCAAAGCACGCAAAAAAGGTATGACAGTTGACAGAAAGTGATACAATTCGATTTTTGCAAAATATGTTAAGGAATTCACATTATGAGTGATGTTGAAACACCACGTCCAAGCAATTTTATCCGTCAAATCATTGATAAGGATCTTGCTCAAGGTGTTCATCAAACGGTGCAGACACGATTTCCACCTGAGCCAAATGGTTATTTGCACATTGGTCATGCTAAATCAATCTGCCTAAACTTTGGCATTGCTCAAGATTATCAAGGCACGTGCAATCTTCGCTTTGATGATACCAATCCTGAAAAAGAAGATATCGACTACGTCAACTCGATTAAAGAAGATGTCTCTTGGCTTGGTTTCCAATGGGATGGAGAGGTCCGTTATTCCTCTAATTATTTTGATGCATTATTTGCTTATGCCCATGAGTTGATTGATAAAGGCTTGGCATATGTCGATTTTTCTAATCAAGAAACCATGCGCGAAATGCGTGGTACGCTGACGCAGCCTGGTCAAAATTCACCTTATCGCGATACGTCAGTCGAAGAAAATAAAGCGTTATTTGATAAAATGCGTGCGGGTGAATTCAAAGAAGGTGAATGTTGTCTGCGCGCCAAAATAGATATGGCTTCACCCTTTATGTGTATGCGTGATCCCGTTTTATATCGCGTAAAATTTGCTCACCATCACCAAACAGGTGACGCGTGGTGTATCTATCCAATGTATGATTTTACACATTGTATTTCTGATGCTATCGAAGGGATAAGTCACTCTTTGTGTACCTTAGAATTCCAAGACAATCGTCGTTTATATGATTGGGTGATTGAGCATATCTCTGTGGAGACTACGCCTCGTCAGTATGAGTTTTCTCGTTTAAACCTTGAATATACCGTGTTATCCAAGCGCAAATTGATTGATTTGGTCGAACAAAACCATGTAGAAGGTTGGAACGATCCGCGTATGCCTACCATCGCGGGACTTCGTCGTCGAGGTTATACACCTGCATCTATTCGTGAATTTTGTAAGCGCATTGGCGTAACCAAAATGGATAACTTAGTCGAGATGGGCATGTTAGAAGCGTGCATTCGCGATGATTTGAATGTCAATGCGCCTCGTGCCATGGCTGTGTTAGACCCTATTAAATTAGTCATTGAAAATTATCCAGAGGGACAAACCGAGGATCTCGTTGCGCCTAATCATCCAAATGATGAATCCATGGGTACTCGCGTCGTCCCGTTTAGTCGAGAAATCTACATAGAGGCGGAAGACTTCAAAGAAAGTGCGAATAAAAAATTCAAGCGCTTGGTGCTCGATAAAGAAGTACGTCTACGTAACGCTTACGTAGTAAAGGCAGAACGTGTCGAAAAGGATGCCGCTGGTAACATTACGACTGTATATTGTACTTACGATCCTGATACCTTAGGTAAAGATCCAGCTGACGGCCGCAAAGTAAAAGGGGTCATTCATTGGGTTAGTGCAGAGCATGGTATCCCTGCCGAAATTCGCCTTTACGATCGCTTATTTACTGTGCCAAATCCCGCCGCAGAAGAAGATTATCTCAGCACACTCAATCCTAAGTCTTGTGTTGTTAAACACGGTTTTGTAGAACAGAGTCTAGCATATGCCGAAGCGGGAGTAGGGTATCAGTTTGAGCGGACTGGGTATTTTACCCGTGATAGTGAATCCCAGTCATTGTGCTTTAATCGCACAGTAGGACTGAGAGACACGTGGGCGAATCAGCAATAACTATTTAGGCTGACAATCAATACTTTGACCGTTGATATCAACACTCAAATCTGACATTAAATAGACGTAAAAAGGCATCAATTCAGATGCCTTTGTTACATTGGCGCTTTTTTCAGCTGGAAAAGCCTTAGCCCGCATATCAGTTTGGGTTGCACCCGGGTTAATACAGTTGATACGAATACTGGAATTGGCATATTCGGCAGCTAACACTTGCATCATCCCTTCGGTTGCAAATTTCGAAATACTATACGTTCCCCAGAATGCTCGACCCTGTCGACCAACAGAGGAAGTCGTAAATAACAGACTTGCCGATGGTGCTTCTTTTAATACTGGCAGAAGCGCTTGAGTCATTGTGAATTGTGCTTTTAGATTTACTTGCATCACTTCATCAAACTCATCTTCCTTGATTTGTGTAAATGGACACAAATTACCCAATACACCTGCGTTGTGAAGCACCCCATCTAATCCACCATATTGCTCGTTGAGCATTTGTGCCATCCCAGCATAGTGCTGTGCAGTTGCGCCTTGCATGTCCAAAGGAATAATACCTGGTTCAAGGCTACCTTGTGCCATAATGTCATCATATGTTTGTTCAAGGTGGTCGATAGTTTTACCCAGTAAAATCACTTCAGCACCATATTGAGCAAAAGTCAGAGCGGCTTGTTTGCCAATGCCACGACCGGCCCCCGTAATTAATATACGTTTATTTTTCAGAGCGTCAGTTGGGAGTGGAAGAGGGAGTTGCACGTGAATATTCCTTTTTTAAATCGTGAATATATTATAAAGTGAAAAGACTCACAGCTAAAGCTATTCGTGTATCAGTGCGAAAAACACTGCGCTGCAAAAAAAGTTGTTACATATCGTTAACAAACCTTTGCAAATTAAATCTAAACACAATAGACTTGAAACACAACTGGTCTAAACACTTGCATGCAAAAACTCGACAAGTGACCAAAAAATAACAACAAAGACTCTTAGGGAGATACAATGAAAAAACTGTTCATCAGCTCTAGTATTGCAACAGCTCTAGCCCTCGCTGGTTGCGGTGGCGGTGAAACCATCTCTGATTTAGCAACAGAGGCGGCACCCGTTACGCCATCATCACGTGTCGTGTTTGACCCTGCAAACGGAAATCTAAACATACCCAACGATTTATTAATGCTTCCTGGAGATGATGGTTTCTTTGATTACACCCTGAATATCCCAGTTGGTGATCCGACAGATTATTCTGACCCACAAAATGCATTAAATGTCTTAGATGGTTGGTCTACTAACCAACCCTTCGTGATTGATATTGATACTGCACCAGGTGTAAGTATTGATCCCAGCAGTCTCTCTGCGGGTGTGCATATTTTCGAAGCAACTCTAGGTTTGAACCAATCGGATCCCGTTTGCGCAGCTATTCCGATTCCATCTGCAGGCTGTAAAATTGGTGATAAGTTACAGTTTGGTGTGGACTACATTCTCTCTATGGTGGATGGCAATACCATTTCTGTTGTGCCATTAAAACCTTTTAAACCGGCCCAAGGTCATATGTTAGTTGTGACTAACGACTTGATGGACACTGCAGGTAATCCGGTTCAGGGTTCTACCACGTGGACGGCTGTTAGTCAGGATCCGGCAGTTGCACCTCTCGCATCTGATGCTCAATTGAGTCTACAAAATCTAGTGAATACCTACATTACTTCATTGGAGACAGCAGGTTTAGCGCGTGAGAACATTTCCTACGCGGCTGCGTTTACTACACAATCAACTATGAATGTGTTAGATACTATCAAAAAAGTGATGGTTGGTGAGTTTGCTGCTCGTGCAGCCGCTGGCGATCCTACCGCTGGCACAGCGTTACCAGCGATTGTCGTCAGTGATGTGCCTGTTGCACCTAATGCAATGGAAGCTTTAGGACTAGTCTCTGCAGAAGCGGTTGCCGGAGCAGTACAATTGGGAATTGCCAGTTTACCAGCTGAAGCAGCCCCACTTGTGCCCGCTATTGAAGGTTCAGACTTTAGTGCGATGACTACTTGTGCAGGGCTTTTGACTGCAGCGGGTGGTGGGTTCGGTAGCCCAATCCCACAGGTAAATGAGTTTGCTGCAGGCGTTGCTACAGGTATTTTAAGTAATGGCGCTGGCCCTTTCTGTGCGGCCAAACGCGCTCAAGCATCCATTACACTACCGCATTATCTAGCCATCCCTCGAGCGGATAACCCACTTGCACCAGTCAATGAATTTATGACGGCTGCTTGTGATAGCGGTATCGTGTTAGCAGGTTTTGCGGGGTTAGCTGCTGAAGTTCAGGCGACGTTCTCACCCGGTCCCAACGATGCAGCGTGTCAGGCAGTCGGCCTGCGTGATTTGCGTAATGCTGCTGGTACCTTAGATCGCGATCGCAACTTGACCAAGTTTAGTCCTGTACCTCAACCAAAAGGTGCAGATATGGGCAATACGACATTAGATGTTCAGGTGACAGTACCTGATCCTATTGCAGCCGGTGCTTTAGGCTTTAACATTGCTGAGCCAGAAAATGGCTGGCCTGTTGTGATTCTATATCATGGTATCACGCGTCAAAAAGAAGATATGCTTGCCATTACTGGTGCATTATCACTAGCAGGTCTAGCTACGGTAGCCATTGACCACCCTCTACATGGTTCACGAGGTTATGATTTAGATGGCGATGGCAATGATGATGTTAACGCGACGACTGTGTCTGCCACACACTATATGAACTTAGCGACGTTACCTACTGCTAAAGGCAATCTTACACAATCGGTATCCGATCTGTTAGGTGTGCGTTTAGGGCTAAATGCGGTTGTTGATACAACGGCATCTGGTATGGCTAATCTCGATGCTAACAATGTATCTGTTATGGGTGTGTCTTTAGGGGCGATTACCGGTGGTAACTTTGCTGCGGTTGCCAATACATCTATGGGTGGCGCATTAGCGGCGTTAGATGGTATGTTTGAAGTGAAGGCAGCTGCACTAGAGTCACCTGGAGCAGGTACGGCAGCCTTCTTGCTTGAATCAGCAAGCTTCGGTCCATTGATTAAATCTATTTTGATGGAACAAGCAATACCTGAATTTGCAGCACTCGTTGCCTCAACCTATCCAGATGGTGCATCTGAAGATCAAAAAGCAGGCTTAGTTGCTCCGTTTTTTGCATCACTCAGTGCAGAACAGGCAGCTGCCATAAATGCTGTATTTACACAGTTTATGTTTGCGGCCCAAACCTCGCTTGACGCTGCTGATCCTATTAGCTACGTCAGTACTTTGGGAATGAATACGCCATCTTTAGTCCTTACGGTTGTGGGTGATGGTGGTGATAACTTACCAGACCAAGTCATTCCAGTATCAACGGCGCTACCTCTTGCTGGGCAAGATGCTTATGTTGAGCAAGCTGGTATTATGCAAGCTTCATCAACCATACCGCCTCAAGCAGATCCTATGTCTGCCTATGTATTGTTTAATGAAGGTGCACATGGTTCATCACTCAGCCCTGCCTCAAGTGCACGAGTGACTGTAGAGATGCAACAACAGATTGCGGCATTCTTGGCCTCAGGTGGTAGAACTTTACCCATTACTAATACTGAGATCGTTGTCGATTAATCGTTGACTGTTATTTTGATAGAAGCCTCGTTTACACGAGGCTTTTTTTTGTCAAAGACAAAAGATTGTTAAATTATTGTAAGCAAACTCCTGCTCAGGTATGTTATCCATACAATAACGATATGGAGTTTCATCTATGCAACACCCTACTTGTAAACCTTCACTCATTGCACTTGTTTGTAGTGGTACTTTATTGCTCAGTGCATGTAATGGCGACCCAATAGAAGCGTTGCCACCCACTACACCACCGAGTCCACCAGTTGTGACCCCAGCACCTTCGTTACCTGCGTTTGACTCAGATGGCGTACTAGAGGCGAATATTCGCTGGACTGAATATGGTGTGCCACATATCACAGCAGATAACGTTGAAAGTATGTCTTATGGTGTCGGTTATGCTTTTGCACGCGATAACCTGTGTGTATTAGCCGACCAAATTGTTAAATTTAACTCTGAGCGAGCAAAGTACTTTGGTCCTGATATGGAACCAGGCTCTGGTGATGCGCAGCATCTAATCAATGACTTTGGCTATCTAACAGTAGGAATAAAAGCACTGGCGCAAGAAAACTTGGCTAGTTTATCCCCCAATACTAGGGCTATGTTGTCTGGCTATACACAAGGATATAACAAGTATTTGAGCGACACTGGCGTGGCGAACATCGACCCTTCTTGCGCCAATCAACCTTGGGTACAACCGATTAGTCCTCAAGATTTACTGACTTACGCGCTCGGTATTGCGTTATTACCTGGTGCGGCAAACTTTTTACCGGGTATGTTTGCAGCAGCGCCGCCTGGGGAGTCATTTTTACCTACAGTGGTAGGCGCTCCGAAAGCAGCTAAAGGTGAGTCTTCACAGCCGTTTGCGATCAAACCAGAAGTGACAGTGCCAGAAATAAATGCGAAAGATCTGGGTTCAAATGGTTGGGGATTGGGTTCGGAGATGACTGAAAATGGCATGGGGATGGTGTTGGGCAACCCTCATTTCCCGCATACTGGTAACTTACGGTTCTGGCAGTTCCATACTACTATCCCAGGTTTCTTAAATGTCATGGGTGGCTCATTAATGGGTGTACCGGGAGCGGTGAACATCGGCTTTAATGAAAATATGGCGTGGACCCATACCTTTAGTACGGCCGAGCACTTTGTACTATATCAACTTAGTTTGGACAGTGCAGATCCACGTGGTTTAACCCATACGGTAGATGGTCAACCGCGTACTATATTCTCGAAACCGCTAGAGATCGACGTGGCAACGGGACCAAATTCATCTATCCGCATGACCAAGACGGCTTATTATACTAATTATGGTCCTATGGTAACGATCCCAGGTAATTTTGACTGGAATCAGACCAATGCCTTTGCTATCAAAGATGCCAACCTACCTAATTTTGATATTGTCGACCATTGGTTTGCGATGAATCTTTCGCGCAATATGGAAGAGTTCAAACAAGCTTTTCGCGATTACGATGGCGTCATATTCAACAATACTATGGCCGCCTCAAAAAACGGTGAAGTATTTTATATTGACGATTCTACCGTACCGGGTTTGACTCGTACGGCGATTGATCAATTAACGACCAATCCCTTGTTAGTGGGCACCCGTGCTGCGGCCGGTTTCACGGTATTACCAGGTTTTATTTCACAAATGGACTTTGTTGGACCGGTACCTTATGCCGATGCGCCCAAGTATGAAGGGCGTGATTATGTGCAAAACTCCAATGATAGTTTTTGGTTAACGAACTTGGCTAATCCCATTACAGGTGTATCACCATTATTCGGTAAGGTGAATAATGAACAGTCTCTGCGTTCTCGGATGGCGCATAAGTTATTAGCAGAAGCCTCTGGTTCGGATGGCTTGTTCTCCATGGCAGAAGTACAAGAAGCTTTGATCGGTAATCACAGTTATTTGGCCGATGCAGTATTAGATGATTTGGTCGCAGCATGCTCTGCGCAAGAGTCTACACCTGTTAATGTCAATGGTGTGGATGTCGATATCTCTGCAGGCTGTGCGGCGTTAGCACAATTTGATGGACGTATGAATCTCAACAGTACGGCTGCGCACTTATTTAGAGAGTTTGCGTTTATGTTCCGTCTCAATCCGCAGTGGGAAGTACCATTTGATGCAGCCGATCCTGCGAATACACCTAATACATTGGACACTAATGCGACGACGCTGCAGCAATTTGCCCAAGCTATTTTGAATGTACAAGCCGCTAGTATAAATTTGGACGCCACATTAGGAGAAGTGCAGTTTGTAGAACGCAGTACGCCAATGGGAACAGCAACGGGTGTGAAATTACCTTGGGGCGGGGCGCATAATGTTGAAGGTGGCTTTAATGTCTTTGATACGGATGTAGGTAACAATGGAACCCTACTACCCAGACATGAGTACAGCACTTTGCCCAATACGCGCTTGTCTGTCGATGGTCAGGGTTATCACACAACGTATGGGTCGAGTTGGATGATGGTCGTCGGCTTCACGGAAGCGGGTCCGCAAGCCAATGGAATTTTGACGTATTCGCAGTCGCACAATCCTACAGCGGATAACTACTTGGATCAGACCATGTTGTACTCATCTCAACCACATTTGCGTCCACTGCGCTTTACCGAGGCGGATATTGAGGCGAACAAGGTCATGGA
>JBEVCF010000099.1:0-6883 GCA_040514355.1 Glaciecola sp. | reverse complement strand
AAGAGACACAGTATGAAAAAATTAGGTTTGTTGTTCTGTTTATCACTGGCATTTAGTGGTTTTGCACTAGCTGCACAAGGTGATGCAGAAGCAGGGAAAGCAAAAGCAGGTATGTGTGGTATGTGTCATGGCGCTGATGGAAACAGCAACATCCCATTAAACCCTAAACTTGCTGGTCAACACGAAAAATACATTGTTAAACAGTTACAAGAATTCAAACTAGCTGCACAAACTGGCGGTGCTGAAGGCCGTAACAACGCCGTGATGAATGGTATGGCTATGCCTTTGTCTGAACAAGATATGTTAGACATCGCAGCATTCTACGCTAGCCAAGAACAAAAAATTGGTGAAACACCTGAAGACGTCGTCGAAGTTGGCGCACGTTTATACCGTGGCGGTGATGCAGAGCGTAAAATTACAGCGTGTATCGCATGTCACGGCCCTCGTGGTAACGGCATGGGTCAAGCAGGCTTCCCTGACATTTCTGGTCAGCACCCAGAATATACTGCAGCTCAGTTAAAAATGTTCCGCGATGGCAACCGTCACAATGACTTAAACGGCATGATGCGTGACATTGCAGCAAAACTGACCGATGAAGATATTGATATCTTAGCGAAGTACCTAGCGGGTCTTTACTAAATAATTGAAAATAAAAAAACCGGAGCACTGCCTCCGGTTTTTTTATGCTTTTTTTGTCGAAAACTCTCGGTCTAAAAGCACTATAAAAAAATAGTCAGATCAACATATATACCAACTCAAACACACACCCAAACAAAATGTTAACAATTTTAACATTTTTTCATAAAAACGCTTGCGTTCACTAAATATTGCTGTATTCTATCAACACATTGACGGACGGCTTAATAAAGTGTCTCGGAAGACCCAGAACAAGAACGTTACTCTGTCAAAAATAATAAAAAGAAGAGTTAGTTGGAAGCACCCTTACATAAGTCTCAGAAGAAGAACATGTAACATACGGGAGAAGTATAACCAACATGTATTAAGGTGATAATGTAGATTATCACCTTTTTTCTTTTTTGCGACCAATGTGTCAACTCAGCACTTTCAAACGAACCCATTATGCTTTGTCCACTCTGTCATCATACCCAGTCCCGCATGTTTCATGTGGAACATCGTCCTCGCAACCGAGAATACCGACAATGCGCACACTGTCAGTTAGTGTTTGTTCCAGCACGCTTCCATTTAAACGAAACGGATGAACAAGCAGAGTATGCATTACATGAAAATCACTTTTCAGACGTGGGTTATCACCGCTTTTTGGGCAAAGCGACACAAGCCTTAGCCACGGTGCTCACCAACAACCCACCGACGTGGTTTTGCGTGCTGCCTGATTCGCGACACACTCCTTGGTCTGAGTTCGACCGCGACCTCACAAGCAATGACATTGCCGATAGTTTTCGTTATTATTGCCAAACCTTAGGACTTGAGGACAATCCATCGAGTCTGACGCCCCAGCATGCATTGGACTTTATCGACTTTTTGCAATTAACGGATTTACCTACGCCACATACCACGCAGACTCGGATCAGCGCGCTTGATTTTGGTTGCGGTCCCATGCCTGCCCTTGCGACACAGTTATCTACGTTGGGTTGTGATGTACAGGTTTTTGATAAGTACTTTTTCTCTGACGCGAGCCCACTTGCGCAACACTATGACATCATTACCTGTACCGAAGTCATCGAACATGTTGCCGAAGCGCATACCGTTTGGACAAAACTAGTAGGAATGTTAAAGCCTGATGGCTTACTGCTCGTGATGACAAAACGAGTATTAAATGCAAAGCGCTTTGCGACTTGGCATTATAAAAACGACCCTACCCATATTTGTTTTTATCATGAAGTAACGGCCCACTACCTAGCACAGCACTTCAACCTAGAGTTACAACTTCCAACATCGGACATCATGTTGTTTAAGCGCAAAACCACACCAGCAAAACAATGACGTAATGCCCTTGAGTGGTGTATAATGAACACGATTCGAATTTAGGTACCAGAGCATGGCACACAGCAAAAAATCTCGCAAAGTTGGTTTGATAGGCGTTCGCAAAGAACAGAAAAACAGCTGGGATAAAAAACCAAAAAAAACCGGTCCAGTCAAAGCCAAGAAAACCAAGGGGAAACCTGCTGGTTCACGCCATTCCGTTGCCTTAGAAAAAAACACCCAAGGGCAGAGTGTCAAAAAGGATCCGCGCATAGGCAGTAAAAAACCGATTGACTTGCGTCCCAAACCTGAAACCGCTGTGAAGGTCAGAAAATTCGCCACACCAGCAGCAGAGCTAGCTGCCCTTGAGGCTGATAACCGCTTGCATACCTTACTAGAGAAGCTCGAAACAGATGTCGAACTGACCAAAGATGAGCAAGCATATGTCGATGAAAAAATGGCGCGACACAAAGTATTGTGTGACCTACTTGGCATTGTGGATGACATTGATGACGCAGCAGAAGTTGATGCGCAAGATGATCCCCTTGCTGCCTTAGACGCTATTAATATCAACGATTTTAGATAAGGATTTTGCATGTACATTGCATTGATTGGTTTAGCCGTTTTAACCATTTTAGGGTTGAGTTATTGGGCCGGCACCTTGCTTTACAGACTTCATGCACAAAATCAAAAAAAAGACCGTTTACGTCAAGAACGCGTGGATACTATCATGCAATCGGTGCACGTCATTGCCTTGGCAATTGAACAACAACAGTGTGATCTGTCGGAAGGCGTGATACGTCTGACCAACCTTTTAGATGCGCTCCCCATTTTACCGCAACCAAAGTTTGCCGAGCTGTACCCAGGCATTTATGGTCTGCACGACAAGATTTCCCATTTCCCCACCCATGAAGCGCGCGCAGCGTTGAGTAAAAAAGAGCGCCGCGAACAAGACAAAGAACGCCTAGCTATCGAAGCGGAATTCGAAAGCACGATTGTCAAAGAAGTGGCTTTGTTGCGCCAATATCAGCCCTCTATTTAATTTTTGTCTACGACAATATCCAAAAATCTGCAAAAAAGCATATAAACTGCTTTAAAACTCTACAGTAGCGCGTGCCTTTAGGTTAAACTAGCGAGCTAGATTTTTGGTAATTGATACAAAGAACGTAAAACTTATGGCTAAACACGATGTAAAAACCTTTCAAGGTTTGATAGCGACTTTACAAGATTATTGGGCGCAACAAGGATGCGTGATCATTCAACCTTTGGATATGGAAGTCGGCGCTGGTACATTCCACCCCATGACTTTTCTTCGTTCTTTAGGTCCAGAGCCTATTAGTAGCGCCTATGTACAGCCTTGTCGCCGTCCTACTGACGGTCGTTATGGCGATAATCCCAATCGTCTTCAGCATTACTATCAATACCAAGTCATGCTCAAGCCTTCACCCAAAAATATCCAAGAGCTGTATTTAGGTTCCCTCAAAGAGCTGGGCTTTGACCCTCTAGTACATGATATTCGCTTTGTCGAAGACAACTGGGAATCACCAACGCTAGGTGCGTGGGGCTTAGGTTGGGAAATTTGGCTCAACGGGATGGAAGTGACTCAGTTTACCTATTTCCAACAGGTCGGTGGCTTGGAGTGCAAACCGGTTACTGGTGAAATCACTTACGGACTTGAGCGTCTAGCGATGTATGTCCAAGGGGTCGATAGTATTTACGATTTGGTGTGGACGCATGGCCCTGATGGCCCGGTTACCTATGGTGATATCTTTCATCAAAACGAAGTCGAGCAAAGTGCCTATAACTTTGAACACGCAGATGTGGATGCCCTATTTGCAGGTTTTGACCAAGCTGAAAAAGAATCGCAAAAACTGATCGAACACAACTTACCTTTGCCAGCGTATGAGCAAGTAATGAAAGCCTCCCACATGTTTAACTTATTAGATGCGCGTCATGCGATTTCGGTCACTGAGCGTCAGCGCTATATTTTACGCGTACGTACCCTGGCCAAAGCCGTAGCAGAAAACTATTACGCAGCTCGTGAAGCACTAGGCTTCCCTATGTGCAAGAAGGAGACAAACTAATGCGTACGGATACATTATTAATTGAGTTAGGTACTGAAGAGTTGCCACCAAAAGCACTTAAAACACTCGCGGTCAGTTTTGCACAGAATATGGAGCAGGAATTACGCGGGGCTGAGTTACCGTTTTCTACCTTACAATGGTTTGGGGCACCGCGCCATCTAGCTGTTTTGGTCAGTGATTGTCACTTTGCTCAAAGCGACAAGGTTGTCGAAAAACGTGGTCCTGCCATCAGCGCAGCATTTGATGCCGAGGGCAATCCAACCAAAGCCGCACTAGGTTGGGCACGCGGGAATGGCATTGACGTCGCCGAGGCAGAGCGCTTAGTAACAGACAAAGGCGAGTGGCTGCTACACAAAGCCCAAGTGACGGGTCAATCTTTACCCGACCTAATCGAGGGTATTGTCACACGTGCACTAGCAAAATTACCGATCCCCAAGCCCATGCGTTGGGGGAGCTCAGATGCACAATTTATTCGCCCTGTACACACTTTCACTGCCCTGTATGGTGATGAAGTGCTACCAGCAACAGTTTTAGATATACCATCAGCGCGCACTATTCGCGGTCACCGTTTTCACGGCCCTAGTATGTTTGAACTGGCGCATGCCAACGCATACGTTGAGCGCTGTGCTGAGCATTATGTCGTGGTGGATTACGCCCAGCGCTGTGAAAAAATCGCACAAGGTTTGGAAGCCCAAGCTAACGCACTAGGGTTAACAGCGGATTACAACCAAGCTTTATTAGAAGAAATAGCATCCTTAGTTGAGTACCCCGTTGTCATGCAGGCAAGCTTTGAAAGTCGTTTCTTAGCGGTGCCCAAAGAAGCATTGATTTACACTATGAAGGACGACCAAAAATACGTACCCTTGCTGGATAGCGAAGGTAACTTGTCTGAGAAGTTCTTATTTGTTTCGAACATCCAATCGCAAGCACCGGAACATGTGATCGCAGGTAACGAGAAAGTCATTCGCCCGCGTTTGGCCGATGCAGAGTTTTTCTTTAATACGGATAAAAAACACACACTCGAGTCTCGTTTGCCGTCCTTGCAAAACATCCTATTCCAAAAGCAATTGGGTACCTTAGCCGAGAAAGCCGAACGGATTGCTAATGTGGCAGCATTTATTGCGCAAGCCATTGGCGCAGACGATGTCGCCGCCAAACGCGCAGGCCTGCTTTCCAAAACCGATTTGATGACTGAAATGGTTATGGAATTTCCGGATGTCCAAGGCGTAATGGGGAAATATTATGCGCTACATGATGGCGAGAATGCAGTAGTAGCAGAAGCCATCGCTGAGCAATATCGCCCACGTCAAGCGGGGGATGCATTACCTTCTTCAGATGTGGCAGCCGCGGTTGCGCTTGCCGATAAACTCGATACTCTGGCAGGCATTTTTGGTATTGGAATGTTGCCAAAGGGTGATAAAGATCCCTTTGCACTGCGTCGTGCAGCGATAGGTGTTTTAAGAATTATCGTCGAACGTGGCTATAACTTGGATGTGCAAGCCTGTTTGGCCTTTGCTGTTGAGACATACGGTGATAAGTTGACCAACAATGATACGCTCGACCAAGCCACGGACTTTGTGATGGGGCGTTGTAAAGCGATGTACCAAGATCAAGGGATCAGCACCGAGGTGATCCAAGCGGTCAGTGCGCGCAACGTGACCAATCCATTGGATTACGACGCACGAATCAAAGCGGTCGCGAACTTTGTGGCATTACCCGAAGCTGCCTCACTCGCCGCTGCGAACAAACGCGTGGCTAATATCTTAACCAAGAATGCCGATGCCGTGGCAAATGCCCAACTCAATAACGCCTTACTCAATGATGACGCTGAGCGCAATTTAGCAAGCGCGATAGCCGCACAACAAACGGTGGTAGAAAACGCATTACAAACACAAGATTATCAAGCTATCTTGACGTCACTGGCACAGCTGCAACATCCTGTTGATGCGTTCTTTGATAATGTCATGGTCATGGCGGATGATATCGCGGTGCGCAATAATCGCTTAGCACTGTTGTCAGCATTACGTAAGTTATTCTTAACAACGGCTGATATTTCTGTCTTAGCGACCAAATAACATCACGCCCAGCCATGACGTTGTCATGGCTATTAGCTTGTCAAAGTAAGGATAGATTGCATGCATACTCAGACTACTAATAGTAATGCTTTCACAACGCGTCGGACCGCACTACAACATTTATCAATATTGGCATGTGTTGTGTATTTGACTGGCTGTGCATCTAGCGAAAACTTACGCAACTATCTACCTGTACTCAATGAGCCAGACACACGTGCTTATGAGCAGATGTACCTGCGCGGCGTGTTTAATTGGTGGGAAGCAGAGCCTGCTTATTTGTTACAAGCTGCTGCACAGCACTATATTGTCGATGTAGAGCTAATCGCAGATGGTCAGCCTTACGATTTTAAATTTGCCGATCAAGCCTACACACCGCACTTAACTTGTGGCAGTACAGCGCCGCAAGGAAAAACATTGTTACTAGATGATGTTTCTGCAATGAGTTGTCATGCCGGTGCTGGTAATTTTAAATTCATTCCTCAAGAAACCGGAACTTATCGCTTCACGGTGTCACCTGGACAACCTGCCGAACTGAAAATTTCTCGCTTATAATTTTGCCTTGACGAATATGTTTCTACCCTCATCGTCTAAAACATATACTCTACAGGGACCTGTTAAAACGGTTTTACCGGTAACTTTCCCGCAATTTCAATACGTTCTCTGCACTAATTAGAGTTAGCAATACAATCAAACCCATCCCTAATAATGGGATGCTTGTGTGGCTTTTCATGCTGTTTTAACTTTTATAAGTTTAGACAAGCATCTGAGTCCGTGCGGATTTTA
>JBEVCF010000098.1:0-6956 GCA_040514355.1 Glaciecola sp. | reverse complement strand
ATACTGGGATACTATTATTGGTCCAGGTAAAGCCATTGATACCAATACATTTTTTGTGATCAGTGTCGATACCCTGGCTAATCTCGGCGTCAATGATCCCAATGTGGTCACCACGGGACCCGCTACTATCAATCCTAAAACTGGCAAACACTATGGTCTCGATTTCCCCGTTTTAACCATACGGGACTTTGTCAATTCACAGAAATCAGTACTAGAAAGTCTTGGTATTCAACGCTTACACGCAGTAGTGGGTGCCTCAATGGGTTCGATGCAAGCAATGGAATGGGCTAGCGCTTATCCAGAACGTGTCGATCATGTGATATCGGTGATTGGTTCAGTCCATTCAGATGCATGGTCAACCACCGCATTAGAGTTTTGGGCACTGCCTATCAAGCTCGATCCTGCATGGCAAAATGGCAACTACTATGGTACTGCTGGCCCAGTTGCAGGCTTAACAACTAGTCTGATGGCCATTACCCATGTTGCCTTACATCCTGAGTATTTCAATCAAGTCGGGGCAGAACTGGGGCATACGCCACTCGAGTCAGGCCCACTTAACGATATTCGCCAAGACCACAAAATTACACAATGGCTGACGCAACGAGCACAAGGACGAGCCAGTATGATGGATGCCAATCATTTATTGTACCTGGTGCGTGCGTGTCAGCTTTTTTTAAGTGGTCAACGCGACACGCTTGAACAAGGCCTCAATAACGTGACAGCTGAGGTATTATTTATCCCTGCAAATAATGATTTGTTGTTAATGCCCTATCATGCTCGCAATGCATTTGACATTATGCAAGCACAAGGTAAATCGGTTTCAATTGCAGCATTACATGGCCCTCTTGGTCACCTCAATGGCGTCCTTAATATCAAGCAACACGCTGACACAATTCGTGACTTTTTACGCCCAAATCAGGAGTAATAATGCATTCTCATCATCCAAAAACAACGCGTTTACTATGCCTTGCCGCGAGTGTCATGCTTGTTGCATGTTCTGAACAATCCACGCAATCTCTCAACGTCGACACCAGTCAAGTTACGCTATCTGGTCTGTCTTCTGGAGGGTATATGGCGACACAGTTTCACATCGCACACAGTGACCGCGTCAGCGGTGTAGGCGTCATCGCGGCAGGGCCTTATTACTGTGCCCTAGGCGATATTGGGGTAGCCTTATCAGCCTGTGTCAATCGCACTGATATCGATATTGATTTGGGTGCGATAGCTCAAACTATGGAAACCTATCGAAGCGCCAATAAAATCGCAGATATGGCTAATTTGCGCGATGATAAGGTTTTTTTAATACATGGTACACTTGACGAAAAAGTGAACCGATTAGCAGCAGATGCTTTACATACGCAATATCTACAATGGGTCAAACCTGAAAATGTGGTTTATCTTCATGACCAACCCTTTGCGCATCATTTTCCTACCAACAATGCAGGACACAATTGTGATGAATCCACGGCGCCATTTATTGGTGCGTGTGGCCAAGATATAGCCGGTCAACTGTTACAACATCTACACGGTACTATGAATACACCAGCCGCGACTCCCAGTGGTACCTTGCATACTATTGACCAACAAGCCTTAGGTGGTCCAGCAGCTGCTTCACTTGCTGATGAAGGTTATTTATATGTACCCCAAGACTGCGCTGGGGGTGCAGTCTGTAAAATACATGTTTCATTTCATGGTTGTAATCAAAACGCCGAGACGGTCGATAAGGCCTATGCTACCCAAACTGGTTTGAATCACTGGGCTGATACTAATCAGATAGTCGTATTGTATCCCCAGACAAAAGCTTCTATGTTGATGCCTATGAACCCACAAGCATGTTGGGATTGGTGGGGCTATACAACCCCTGACTATGCTAATCAAGCCGGTCCTCAAGTCCAAGCGATTTACAACATGATCAACAATTTGAATCAATAAGGATATACACCATGACACAACGCACCATTTTTATCACTGGAGGAGCCAGTGGTATCGGTTTAACCATGGCTAAGTACCTCGGCGAACAAGGACATCATGTCATTATTGCAGACTTAAATATCAGCGCGGCAGAAGAAGCATGTGCCGCATTGAGCGCTGCGAATGTATCTTGTCAGGCCGTGGCTTTAGATGTAGGTGATATTGCCCAAATTGCACAAGTACAAACTCAACTCGGCGGGCGTAAGGTGGATGTACTTATCAATAATGCTGGGATCCAACACGTATCACGTCTTGAGGACTTCCCTCCCGAAAAATGGCAATTACTCATCAATATTATGCTTGTTGGTCCAGCGCTGTTAGCCCAACAGTTTTTACCGCACATGCGTGAGCAAAACTATGGGCGCATTATCAACGTCGGTTCGGTGCATTCTCTAGTCGCCTCCCCGTTTAAATCAGCTTACATTGCCGCCAAACACGGACTCCTAGGTTTTGCCAAAACAATTGCACTAGAAACAGGTGATGTGGACGTAACGATTAACACCCTTTGCCCCGCCTATGTAAAAACGCCATTAGTGGAAGCACAAATAGCAAAGCAGGCACAAGAACATGGGATCTCAGAAGACGATGTAATCAATAAAATCATGCTTGAGCCCATGCCAAAGAAAGCATTCATTGAGCCCATGGAATTAGCCCAAACGGCTGAGTTTTTGATGAGCCCTGCTGCTAAAAATATCACCGCTCAAACGCTAGTGTTAGATGGTGGTTGGACAGCACGCTAATACCAGACAGGTGTGTTTTTTTTAAAAGCGTGCTAAGTTACACAAAATTTTAGGCGTGGCAATATAAAGATGACATACAAAACCGTTGGATTAATTGGCAAACCGGAGCACGAGGGCACACATGTCAGCCTGACGGCACTGACTAACTATTTAACCCAAAAAGGCTGTAAAATTCTCATTGAGTCACGCTTACATGCCGAAATGAATGACCCGCGACTCAATTGTGCCGAATTGGTAAACATTGGCCAAGAAGCGGATTTGGCGATCGTGGTCGGTGGTGACGGTAACATGCTGGGTGCCGCCCGAGTTTTAGCCCGCTTTGATATTGATGTGGTCGGTGTGAACCGTGGCAATTTAGGGTTTTTAACCGATATTCCACCAGATGATATTGAGCGCGAACTCGATACGCTGTTTGCTGGTGAGGGCGTGAAAGAGAACCGTTTTTTGCTTGAAGTTGACGTATTTCGCCATGAGTCACTCAAATCGACGAATGTGGCGGTCAATGAAGTCGTGCTCCACCACGGAAAAGTCGCACACATGATGGAGTTTGAGGTGTACCTCAACGATAAATTCATGTTCTCGCAACGCTCAGATGGCTTGATTGTGGCAACGCCAACTGGCTCTACTGCTTATTCCTTATCTGGTGGTGGACCAATATTGATGCCATCCTTGGCGGCCCTGACGCTAGTACCGATGTTCCCTCACACCTTGACATCGCGTCCTATCGTAGTCGATGCTGACAGCACGATCACATTGCGCGTTTCAAAGGTCAATTCGGATAATTTACAAGTCAGTTGTGATAGCCACATCGCCTTGAATATTCTGCCGGGTGATGAAGTGGTAATCCGCAAGTCCCCAAATACACTACGGATCATTCATCCCCCTAGTTATGATTATTTCAATGTATTAAGAACCAAGTTGAATTGGGGGACTAAGCTGTATTAAGTTTGGTCACAAAACCACATGCACAACTCCACCAAAAAATGTTGCACAATCTACCAACACTGTATATATTTACACTAATTGTATAAACATACAGGTGTTGGGCATGTTACTATCTCTCTCCATCCAAAATTTTGCTATTGTAAAGTCAGTCCATGTTGATTTTCGTCAAGGTTTAAGTGTGGTCACCGGGGAAACTGGTGCAGGTAAATCCATTGCTATAGATGGTTTGAGCTTATGTCTTGGGGCACGAGCAGACGCAGCCTCCGTGCGCAAAGGTGCAAGTAAAGCCGAAGTCAACGCAACGTTTCACTTGAGCAAAGATAACCAAGCGTCCGCTTGGTTACAAGCACACGAATTAGGTCTTGAAGAGCAGCCAGATGAAGTGCACATTCGTCGAGTGATATCGTCTGAGGGACGTTCCAAGGCATTTATCAATGGTCGCACCGTTACTCTCGCACAATTAAAAGAGGTGGCACAGTACCTAGTCAGTATCCACGGTCAACATGCCCATCATCGCCTCCTCAAAGAAGACGCACAACGTGAACTGTTAGATGGATATGCCAGACATAAGGAACTGGCCCAGCGCGTAGCTGATGCATTTCGACTATTCCAAGATACAAATCAGCACTTACAACGTTTGCGTGCCGCTCAACAACAACGCAAAGACCGTGAACAATTGTTGCGTTATCAAGTCCAGGAATTAGATGATTTTGCCTTAGCTGAAGACGAGTTTGTTGAACTAGAAAGTGAACAAAAACGCTTAAGTCATTCACAAACGCTACTCGAACAAGCACAAGTCAGTTATTACAATTTATATGAAAGTGATGAAGGCGCTGCATTGACCATTTTGCAAAAAGCGCAATCTGCTCTTGAGGACTTAGTTGAACACGATCCGACCCTTACGCCAATTGTCGGTTATTTGAATGAAGCAACGGTTAATATTGAAGAGGCGAGTAACGAACTCAGACATTACTGCGACGGTTTAGACATCGACCCTTTGCGTATCTCTCAAGTCGAAGCGCGCTACACACAAGCCATGGAGCTCGCACGTAAACACAATGTGTTACCTGAGCACTTGTACACAACACATCAAGCTTTAGCCGCAGAATTAGCCTCCTTACAAGGGGATGAATCGTCAATGCTTGAGTTATCTGAACAAGTCGAGGCGTTGCGCGCCCAATATATCGCTGTCGCAAGAGAATTAAGTATATCTCGCGCCGAGGCTGGTCTAGAGTTTGCTGCGCAGATCCAAAGCAGTATCACACGAATGAATATGCCTCATGCGCAACTCATGTTTAATGTACAATTTGATGAGAGCGCACCATTTAGTGCTGACGGTTTAGATACGGTAGAAATACTGATCACAACCAACCCAGGACAGCCTATGGGGGCTTTGGGTGAAATCGTCTCTGGTGGGGAATTATCACGTGTCGGTTTAGCGATTCAAGTTATTACCTCTGATATAAACCACGTCCCAACTCTGATCTTCGATGAAGTCGATACTGGGATCAGTGGTCCAACAGCATCTATCGTCGGTGGTTTATTACGTGAATTAGGAAAGTCAGCACAAGTATTATGTGTTACCCACTTACCGCAAGTGGCCGCACAAGGGCATCAGCAGTTGTTTGTCAGTAAGTTAACCGATGGTGATACAACTGAAACCACTATGCGAGAGCTCTGTGAGGAAAATCGGGTGAGAGAACTTGCTCGCTTGTTGGCAGGTGACGAATTAACCGATAGTGCACTGGCAAATGCAGCAGACCTGCTGAAAAAAGTTTCTTGAAACTAATTAAAGGTTGATTGGTCATAGGCGGTAGGTTAGCATTCTGCACCTACAATAATAATATTAGTCTCGTTCAGCCTATTAGGAACATCATGAAATCATTTGCTTTGTTACTCGTCGTCATCACTACCTTGTCTTTGGGTGGTTGTAGTAATTGGATATTTCGCATTGATATCCCACAAGGCAATTTTTTAGATCAACGTGATGTCGAAAAACTGCGTATTGAAATGACAAAAGAACAGGTTGAGTTCGTTTTGGGTAAACCCGTCGTCAATGATATGTTTAACCAAGACACTTGGTATTACATTTACGATATCAAGCGCGGGATGCAAGGTTTTGGCAAAGACTTACGAAAAGAACTGATTTTGCGTTTTGAAGATAATAAACTGCTTTCAGCTGAAGGTGATTTCAAATTATCTGACGATTTCACTACACCATTGTCCTAATATGAACGTAAAATCACTGCTCATTATCACATTGTGGGCGGTCGTCATTGTTTTTGGTGTGCTGCAGATTGGCTCGAGTCGTCTCATCCCTTTTGACCCTGACTTGCGTTTTTCGCAAGAAATTAGCGATTTAGATTTTGATTTAGCATTTGTCGGTAAACTTGCCCCATTCATTGGACGAGAGAAAGCTCACATCATACACTTTGAACAAGGCGATTGTATGTGTGAGTGGATCGCCAAATCACACAAAAACAAGATTGATGCTTTGGGCAAAATGCAGGCTATGCCAAGTATAACGATTGATTTAAACGTACATCCCCAATTTAAAGACATGATCCCAGCTACGCCTGCAGTGGCCGTGATTTTCAATGGGCAACTACGTTATCTTGGCCCGTATAGTGCTGGTCTGGGTTGTTTAAATAACAAAGGGCCAGTCAATGATGTATTGGCGTATACCAACCGCTCGGTCTTTGCTAACCCCATTATTGTCAGTGATAGTGAAGGCTGCTACTGTCATTCACAGCCTAATTAACACAAAGTTTGTTATTTGCGTCTATTGGTCGTGTTACGCTTGTTCGCTTTTTTTCGCGTTTCTTTATGCTTCTTCACTGAGCGACGCATACGTTGCAACTGGCTGTGATCCAATTTGTTGTCATGTATCCCTACCATCGTCTCTGTTTCAGGGGGCAGTTGTACCTGTTTACGCAGCACATTCACTTCAGGTAACTCAAGTTCAATCCACGCCCCCTGTGGCAGGCGTTTTTTTAATTCTAAAGGCCCATAGCGCAATCGAATAAGACGCGATACTTGCACACCTTGACTTTCCCATAAGCGTCTTACTTCGCGATTACGACCTTCAGAAAGCGTCACGTTAAACCAAGAGTTAATACTCTCATCGCCACTAGGGCGTGGGACGATATGCGTAAACTTGGCCATGCCATCCTCTAACTCAACCCCTTTTTTCAACGTATTTAAGGTGTCATTTTCGACTTCACCAAACACTCTTACCGCGTATTCGCGTTCAATTTCGTGACGCGGATGCATTAAGCGATTGGCCAGTTCCCCATCATT
>JBEVCF010000097.1:0-6933 GCA_040514355.1 Glaciecola sp. | reverse complement strand
GTATTTGATGACCGCGTCATTAAAGTCATAGTCGCCTTGTATTGGCCAATTATCTTCAAATGCTAGTTTGCTACTTTTGGTGATGTTCTTGGCTTTGGCAGAACGCACTTCGATGGCATCTTCTATGCCCGCTACGGCAACTCTAGGTGTCACCTCAACATTAAATATCAAATCATTATAGTCTTTGTCGCCGCCATCGGTTCGGATATCCTCAAAACCATATGCAAAGAACACACTTTCATTTTGACTGTTATCTGATGACTCTCTATCTTCTAAAATCACATGGTACTTATTGCCTAGGCCGACCTCCGGGTTAAGGGACGGCAGGGTATAGAAAGGTTGGCTGTAGCGAAAATACGTTTTTAATGCGCCATATGAGCCACCCCATTGGTCAGAGGCGATAAAGAAACCAATACTGTGGCCCGCAGGTAAATTAATTTTTAAATCAACTTGGTCACCTTGGTGAAGCTCACCGCCACTTCGTACTTTGGACGCATTGGGAAAGATAACTACGTGCTCAATCTCATCTAACGCATTGCGCTGCGGTGGTGTATCGGTGGGGTAAATGAAATACCCTAAGGTATTTTTATAGCCTGCGCCTTCATTTAAAAACGCGACTTTGACCGTTACTTCACCCTCAAAATCCGCTTTCACTGAGATATTGTTAAATGTATTTTCTAACAAGTCTGAAGAGACTCGTTGGCCTTCAGGGACCATGGCATAAAAACTATCGAGTAGATAACTGTCCAATTGCTCACTGATGTTCACAATGCTATGTGGGGTGCCCATTTGGGTAAAGTGAGGTTGATGCACATTAGACGTTGCTTTGGACAGATCCTCAGAGGTATCTAGCCACAACCATTGATTAACATTTGTTGTCGCCAAAGCATGTTGTGCGAAGGCTAAACAAACACATATTCCTATGAATCTATACATAGTGATTTTCCTTTTTAGGTTCCATGATGGAAGAGAGGTGGGGTGAAATGTTAGATGCGTAAAATTGGTCTACCCACTGACTTAGACTAATCGTCATCGCGCCAAGAATGTAAATAGGCCAACTAAACCCAAAGGTTAAAAATGTCCCTGCTGCTAGTGTGCCAATCATGCCCGCAAACAGCGCTTCAGCCGTGGTTTTAATGATGGTCGGGAAGTGCTTCTCATGTTTACAAACTAAAGATAAAGACTTGAGATTGGTATGCAGTACCAACCCGATGCAGGCACAGAAAATAATGAAGCCGAGGTAGCCCGTTTCTGCCAATACGCCAAACCATGTCGAGTGAACGGCATGATTAAGACCATCCCAATGGGGGGAATAAAAAAAGTAATTGACGTAAAAGTTGTCGATACCGACGCCAGTGAGAGGGTTATCGTTCGCCATGCCAATTGCAGCCTCCCAAGCATATAGACGCCCCATCGCCGATGCATCAATACCGGCTTCAGCGGCGCCACCTGAGGCTCGGTCGGAGATCCCAGCGACACTGTATAAAATGATGACAGCGAATATGCCACCTATTACAAAGAGTATTTTGTTTTGGATGCGGCGGTATGCATACACGCCAAACACGGCCAAAATCCCTAACAACCCACCACGACTCTGTGTTGCTAATACGGCAGAGAATAAGATCCCCACACTGACCAAGCCGTAACACCGGGTTAAAAAGTGGCTACCTTTAGTGAGAATAAAGCCAACGGCAAACGCAGTTGGGAACATCAAGACCAGGGATAAGTCATTGGGATCACCCAATACTGAACCAAACTCACGACCAATGGTCACACGAGTCTCTTCGACTAACCCAATTCCGTTCGCCTTATTGTGTAAGGCCTTCATGCCGACGATACATCCACCCAACACGGTGAGTTTTGCGGCAATTGAAAAATCTTTTTCATTCGTGATCAACCAGGTCACCGCAAAGAACATCAGTACAATTTTGATATAAATATCGATGTAATATGCTTTCGCGATAGGGATATTACTCGCTGCGATAACCCCAATACTGACTACTATAAAAAAGTAGGAAAAACTCGTCAGCTCTGGTCTCCACCATAGGGTAAATCGTTTTTTATAAAAGACATTCCAGCCGAGCGAACCAAGACTAGCGAGAGATAATAGTAGCGGAATTTTAAAGTCATACAGCTGTGGTAGCACTTCATGTATTCTAAAAAATGAGAATATGACAAACAGCAACACCATAAAAAAAGGATATTGCAGGGTAAATAGAACCGCCAACGGCACAATACTCAAGGCAATCACGACAAGGGGGTGAGGGACCATCCACCACAATAATGCACATAGGGTTAACCATAACCATGCCCAATAATACTCTTTGAACATAACCCAGTTCATGCTATACCCCTTCACTTGTCACACAGGGGCGATATTGGTTGCGCCATATCACCCAACCTAGACCGAGTATCAGTAAAACCAGACCCAACCCGATAGAGAGTTGTTGCATGGGCGTAAAGTAGAGTTGAATACCGGTACCTAAAATGAGAAAAAACAGCGGTGCCCCCAACAACGTCGTGAGCGAATAAGAGAGGAATAATTGTTTTTGACTATAGTAAAAAAATAACACGCACTTCAAGCTTTGTGCTAAGCACAAAGCAATGCCTGCGCCGAGCGCACCATACAACGGGGTTAACCATACCAATAAAATAAGCCCTAACGCGCTGGCACTGACGTTGATCCACCATTGAGTCTGAGTGGTAGCAGAGATAAAACAACCAATATTGATAAGTTCCGCGGCCTCTTTTGCCATCATCGCCATAACTAGTACGGTAAGTAAACTCAGGGCATCGTGATATTGTTCGGGCATCATCAGCGTCAGAGCAAATTCAGTGCCGGTAATGACAACAAAACCTGACATGCCGAGTATGACCATGCCTAGCGTAATACACTGAGCCACTTTTTGTTTACCGCCTTCTTCCTCTAAAATGAGAAAGCGTTTAGGTGACCACCACATAGTGTAGGGTTGGAGTAATAACACCACGCCTAATGCAAATTTTGCAGCCACCCCATACAATGCCACTTGCTCTAGTTCACTCATATTGGCAATAAACCAGCGGTCGGCTCCCATCAGTACAAAACCACATAATCCGCTACCGATGATAGGGGCTGTGTAACGTAAAATAACGGTGTAGAGTCTGGTATTAATGAACAGCGACACATCTTGTAATTGCCAGTAACCCAAGAATAAAGCTTGGGCAATGACAGCCATCAATCCTGCGATGAAAATACTGGTTACACTGGGATCTTGTAGTAGGAAGCACACTGTTAAGAGTGCTTGTATCAAGACGCGACCAAACGTGGCACAGAAAAATAATCCCGCTTTGTCATACATCCTTAACCAACCCAGAGGGATCGCCACAACGCCTTCAAACGCGACGATAGCCAATGCAAAATAAACCGCTTTGGTAGGGATATTACCGGGTAACCACGTGGCCAAAGCCGGAGCGATCAACGTCGATATGATCAAGGTGAACACAGTGACGATGACTGCGAGGGTATAAATAGCGCCGGCCATACGCAGTTTTTTGGCGGTTGTTTTGGCAAAACCGACAAAGCGATACAGGCCGTTGTCTAGCCCTAAACCAATAACCACACTGGCGATAATGGTTAAGCTACTTAAAATTTCAACCTTGGCAAATTCGTCAGTACTCAGGTGATGGGCGATGAAAGGCAGCATAATCAGCGATAAGCCTTTCATTAATACAATGCTCAGCCCGTATAAAAGGGTATGTTGGATCACCTTAGACATCAGATAGGTGCTCCTCTACATATTGCTTAATGTGCGCGTACGTCTGTTCTGCACCATATTGTTGTGCAAGGTGATACCCATTTTGCCCAATCTGCTTGGCAAGCGCAGGTGAACCAAGTAATGCCTCTAGTGTATGAAATAGATCGGCATCGTCGTTGGGACGGTATTTCACACACTCTTTACCGTCCGTTAATGTCTTATCCCAATAAGCACCATCAGCGGGGAGAACCACACATAAGTTCGCAGCGAGTGCCTCTAAAATGGATAAGCCAAACGGTTCATGAGTGCTAGTGGACACGAAAATATGATGCTTGGCTCTTATTTCGTTTAAGTGTGGTGGATTTTCATGCCAAGTGACGTGTTTGATGGGCACATTGACCGCACTGGTCGCGAGTTCACAATGTTGAGGTCTGATATAACAGATTGCAGTGCGTGGACGACTGTCGTCAGAAAAGCGACGCAGGGCTTGAACGAAGGTGTCTAGCCCCTTCCATTTAAGTGCTGAGGCCGCCCACAATATACCGGGTTCTTGGGAGTGTTGATGGTCCGTAAATGCCTCTGCTGGTAGACCGTTGACAAAGGGGAACCATGTTTTTACTGGATACTCGTTGCTAGGCTCCTCGCTCAACTTACTCATCACTTGCTCAAGAGAGGAACGGGTCGACTCTAGATAAAAAACAGCATCTGTGGCTTTTAACAGCTTCGCATTAAGGTTACTTGGATAAACAGGGCCATGAATAAACTGGATCCACTGTATGCCAATACACTTTTGTAACAGCCATAAAGCGGCATCATTCGATGGTATCGAACAACCGAGTCCTACTTTGAAATTGCGATAGCGCAGCGTGACAAAAAGGCCAAAGCAAGCGGTTAACAAGTGCTTCAACAAATATTTCTTACCACTCTCTGCTTGTAATAAATATTGAGGTAATGGTAGGTGATGAATCTGGCAGTGAGCATGCTGCCACGATGCAGGATCGACTGTGATAACGTGAACGTTTGTCTCTGCGGAGATAGTATCGAGTAGTCTCTGAGTAGCTATTTTTGAACCACCATTGAAAGATATCGTATCAATAATCAGTACACGAGGCGTGGAGTAGGCCTTGCTCTGTTGGTATTTTTGCAGTGGGTAGCTGATTAACTGTGTCGCAATGAAGTGCAATTGTTGCAGTACGGTGTTGCGATGACGACCGTTGTTGATGGCTTTGGTATAAATATCTGAAATAACGGCTACATTTTGCGAGATCAAAAAATGGTCATGCACTCTGTGATAGGCATGATCTCCCATCTGTGTACGTAACTGAGGCGCCTCGTAGAGTACTTCGATCTGCTGACACAATGCATCGATATCATCTTTAGGGTATAAGAGTCCTGTTTTTTGATGTTTAATGACCTGACTGATCCCTCCTACATCAGGTGCTATACAAGGTAATTTGGCTAAACCCGCTTCAGCTAAAACCAAACCAAACGCCTCTTCACGAGCACCCGATAAAAAGACATCGACACCACCCTTGAGCGCCCCAAATGCTTGTTTTTGCTCCCCCAGCAGAAACACCTGATGCTGGACATTGAGTTGGTTTATGAGTGACGACAGCACAGGTTTCTCGGGCCCATCACCAATGATAAACAAGGCAACATCACACTGTCCTTTGAGTTTGTGAACGGCGTGAATTAAATTATCCATGCCTTTACAGGGAATTAACGAACCGATAGAAGCCATGACGAGGGTCGCTTCATTGAGGCCAAATTCGGTACGTAAATCTCTAGTGGGTTGTGGCATTAAACGATGGGGGTCAACACCGTTGGCCACAACATGACAATGTGCTTGAGGATAGTGCATTGCCAAATATTGCGCGCGGATTGGCTCATTGACACAGATGATTTCATCAGCGTAATGAGCACGTAATCGCAAGCGTTCTGAGAAAGGATAAGGGGCGTGTAAGTGACAAACTAGCGGAATAGATTGTCGGTTGGCGGCAGTTATCATCCACTGACAAGGCGCTGCACTATTACAGTGGATCAACTTGATATCGTGTTGTTGGATAATCTGCTCGGCTTGTGTTACCAAATACCGTGTGTTGTTGATATTAAAGCGAGGCTTTTCCCAATCACCTAAAATAGTAAACCTGTCACGATAGACGTGTATGCCTAAACGCATAGCTTCGTCCTGCAACTTTTGGGTGTCACACCACAAAATGGGCTCAAAACGCGTCCGATCGAGATTACCGATGAGATCCAATAAACAGCGTTCGCTACCACGGATCCATTCGTGTTTGCCATAATGAACCAATAACATGGGTTGGGGTGTTCGCATGTTATTGTTCCTCTAGTAGATGTGTAGGAGAGGCATTCATCAGATTTTTATAAATGTTGATGATGCGTTGTGTGTAAGTCTCCATGTTAAATTTATCTAAAATGGTTTGACGCGCTGATGTGCGCATTGCGTGTTGTTGCACTGGGGTTAGCTCGAACCATGCTTTTATACATTCAACGCAACGCGTAGGGGTATAATGATCAATTAAGAATCCATTTTTACGATCTTTTATCACCACATTCATACTGCCAACATTGGTGCTAACAACTGGGATCCCTCTTAGCATCGCTTCCAAACTCACCATCGGTAGGCCTTCCTGTTTCGATGGGATAATGAGTAGGTTGACGCTAGGCCAAATCGTAGCCATGTTATCAATGTGGCCCGCTAGAGTGAGATTGCTCGGTCGTTTTTTATTTAAAGCAGCGAATAGTGGCCCATCTCCATACATGACAAACTGGTACTGAGGGAGGCGAATGGCCATGTCAACAAATCGGACAGGTGCTTTCTCTTCGCTAAGTCTCCCTACAAAAGCAATAACACGACCGGGTTGTTGCAGTGCTGTATTGGTATCAATCGCATTGTGAAGAAGTGTTGCCTGTCCTAATAAAGAACGCTGGATCGGCAGGCTAACAGCAATATTAGCATGGCTTAACCATGCGCTTAGGCGGTCAATCGCGTCATACACAAACAACTTCCCTTTACCGCGATCGCCTGAATGATAGGTACTGACGAGGCTAATGTGGCAGAATAAACGCGCAAGGCGACCATAGAGGTTGGCCTTATATCCATGTGTATGTAACACATTAAACTGATTTTTTGTAATACATGCTAAAAAAGTAGATATACTTCCGATATGGTTAATGT
>JBEVCF010000096.1:0-24242 GCA_040514355.1 Glaciecola sp. | reverse complement strand
GTATGGGTAATATCACGAATGCGTACATCTAATGCCATATTGATTATGATATCGTCAAACTGAAGGGATGCTTGATCCTCCTCGAGGATTTTGAGTTGGTGCAATCGGCGATATTTGAGACTGGGGATCAGCAGACTGTGAGCCAGCTCAGGATACTGTTGTGTTTCACCTTGATAAAGCATGGCCGAAGGCGCGATAGAGGGTGTCCAGTTTAACAGGGGCTGCTGCATCTCTGGGTAGTGTGTAAAAGGCGATATTTGTGCACCTGAATAATCTTTGCCATAGGTAATCACTGGCCAGCCATAATTTTGACCCGGTATCAGCAGATTGATCTCATCGCCACCGGCAGGGCCGTGCTCATGTTGCCAAATCCGACCTTGTGGATCTAAAGCAAGTCCCTGTGCGTTGCGATGGCCTAGGGTATATATGTAACGGGTTAGTGGGTGTTTACTATTAGCAAAAGGGTTATCTTTAGGGACAGCACCGGTTAACGTCATCCGTAAGGTTTTACCTAACAAAGATGTGGGTTTTTGTGCATCTTCGCGCCAATCAAAGCCGTCGCCACTGTTCAGTAATAAGGTATTATCGGGTAATACCCGCATACGTCCAGCATAATGTACGGGAGAGGACTTCCACGGTTGCACATGAAAAATCTGTCGTTGCTTTGACACTTGCCACTGACCATTGTCATAGTGTAAATCAACTTGGGCAACAGTAAGTGCATTTCTATTGGCACTGCCTTTGGCGTAGGACACCAAGATCGATTGTTGCTTGCCCTGGCGTGGCAACAACACCAAATCTAATAATCCGCCTTGTCCGGCTGCATACACCGCAGGTAAGGGTTTGTTGAGGCGTTGCAAATCTTGACTGACCGGGTCGTAGATCACCAAGGCACCTTGTTTTTCAGTGACCCAATACACACCCTCTTTGTCAACATGCAGCGACCACGGTGAGCGCAACCCTTCTAAGAGGGTGCGCGTGTCATACTCTGCTGCGCTCAGCTTGGCAACAGAGGCGGGTAAGTCTGTTTGTGCATGCGCATAAAAGCTAAGTGTTACGCCAACTTGACTGACGATCCAGCTGATTATTAACACAATGGCTTGCTTCATATTTTTTCTCATTTTAATCTGTGCAAAACAACAATCAGATTTTGTCATGGTGCTACGGTATTTGTCTAACCTTCCCTATCTTGCATTTTTGGTCGCATGGCTCGGCACGTTTACACTCGCGTCGGTGTTGCATTCACTGTCCGTGCTGTACGGCTTACATACGGTCGGAACAGAACTCACCATCGCTGTCAGTATCAGCTTCATCGCCAAAGATTGGCTAGGTTTACTGCCCAGTTACGGTGTCATTTTACTGATTGGATTATGTCTAGCTTTGGGACTAACTAACCCCATTTTTCGCCTAGTGAGCCGCTTCCGTGACACGTCTTCATCTCATCCCTCACTGCTGTGGTACGCCATGGCTGGGGCTGTCATGATGCTGACCATTATTGCCGCCATGTACCCCATTTTAGGTGTCCATATTATCGCAGGTACGAGGGGATTTTATGGGGTGATCTGGCAAAGCATCGCTGGGGTGTGCGGTGGGATCCTGTTCTATTGGGTCAAATCAAAACAAACCGCATAAAAGTCTATATTTCTATATGTTTTCGTTGTAAATTTGTTGTAAAGATAGTGTCAAGCATTTGCACTCCATTCACGTGCCAATGCATCAGTGATGTACGAAAATAGGAATAATAATATGACAGACAATTTCATCCCTACTGGCGTTGCTTCGATTGCCGACTTTATCGAGCACAGCTTTGCCGAGCATCCCGCACAAGATGCATTTAGCGCACTCGGTCAAACGTATACGTTTGCTCAAATGGAAACCGCATCACGCCATTTTGCGAGTTTTTTACTTAACGAACTTGGTTTGCAAGCAGGAGAGCGCATTGCCATCCAATTACCAAACATATTACAAAACCCTATCGCAGTCTATGGTGCGTTGCGTGCTGGCTTAGTTGTCGTCAATACCAACCCTTTGTACACCCCTCGCGAAATGCAGCACCAATTCAATGATTCAGGGGCAAAGGCGCTGGTGATTTTGGCTGATTTCTTGCCCAAATACGATGCAATAAAATCAGATACGGGCATAGAGCAAGTCGTGATAACCTCAGCGACAGAATTACTAATGCCCAATACGGCCCCTGAACATACAGAATATGCAAACTTCACGGCCGCGCTTAACCAAGGCGAGCAACACGATTTGCCAGCGCGTCCTGATATTGACTTGGATGAGGTGGCGATTTTACAGTATACCGGCGGAACGACAGGTGTATCCAAAGGCGCCGCACTGACTCACCGCAACGTTGTGGCCAACTGTATGCAGACTCTAGAACGATTAGGTGGCAATTTTGTGCCTAAAGAAGAAGTAGTGATTTGCCCATTACCGCTGTATCACATTTATGCTTTTACTGTTTGTATGATGGCCTTTGCTTCTCGTGGTGCTCTGATTGTATTAATTCCAAATCCGCGCGATCCCGATGCATTTATAAAAGCCATACAACCTTATCAGTTCACCACATTTGCCGGTATCAATACCCTATTTGTGGGCTTATCGCAGCATCCAGAATTCAAACAATGTGACTTTAGCCGATTAAAATTAACCGTATCAGGCGGTACCGCTCTAACACGCGCCGCGATTGATGCATGGCATAGCGTGACCGGTTGTGATATTACCGAAGGTTACGGTTTATCAGAAACGGCTCCGGTGGCAGCCTTTAATGATGCTAATGCAGTAGCGTATGGCACCGTAGGCAAGCCAGTCGCAGGGACAGAAATAGCGATTTTAGGCGAGGATGGCTCGCATTTGCCTGATGGAGAGGCCGGTGAAATTGCCGTCAAGGGCCCACAAGTCATGCAAGGCTACTGGAATCGTCCAGAGGCCACGGTAGAAGTGTTCACCGCGGATGGGTATTTTAAAACCGGCGACATCGGCCTCATTAATGAGGATGGCAATATTCAAATTGTCGACCGCCTCAAAGACATGATCATCGTCTCTGGCTTCAATGTGTACCCCAACGAAATTGAAGAGGTACTCACACAACACCCTGCTGTGGACGAAGCTGCCGTCATTGGCAAAGAAGATGAAAAATCAGGTGAACGAGTCTGTGCCTTTATTTCGGTAAATACTGAGGTAGATACCCAAGACATTGAAGCACATTGTCGAGAGTTGTTAACGGCCTACAAGGTACCGAAAGAAATCCATATCATGGATGAGCTACCTAAATCCAGTGTGGGTAAATTACTGCGCCGCGAGTTACGCGATAAATAACACACCTTTTCAGTGTTGGAATAGCAGGCAAGAAAAAAGGGCTGGGTCGTCATACCGAGCCCTTCTTTCGTTTATTTGGGTATTAGCGATGTTGCATCAACGCATCAACTTCTGCTTGGGTCAGACAATACACCCGCCCTTCTTTCGTTTCGCCGTACATTTTAGTTTCACATGGCAGGTTGCTAGAGGTATCTTTTAGTTGTACTTCATCTGCTGACTGCCCTTTGCTTAGCAACGCTTCACCGGTACCCACTATCGCAGCAACCAAGGCCGCTCCTTTCACCATGTCAGTTTCGTTGTCATGCGTTTCTGGCACATGCTCGACTTTATTGACATTATCGCGTTGCTTGGACTGATAGAGGGTCTTACCAAAAGTATCTAAGGTACTGCCACAGCCGCTTAAGAGTAAGGTCGCGCAGATAGATAACAAAAAAAGTCGCATACATTTCTCCAATAAAATAATGGGTTAGAGTTAATCACTTTCGACTGCCTCGCGCAACAATTCGTAATTTGCCTTTTCTCCAGATACATAATTTTGCCATTGCTGAGCGACTTTTTGTGTCTGTTTGTAAGTCTCAGCCAAATTAAATTGTGCCAGCGCATCGTTGTATTCACCTTGATTATACAACGACATACCTAAAACTAAATGTGCCAAGCCAGGGTTGTTTAATGTCCCTTTTTCCAACGCAAGCTGAGCATGTTTAATTGCATTGACGTGATCATCAGCATTTAATTGTAACTGAGCCACTTGTAAGTACAACTCACCATTGTCAGATAACGTGGCAGCGTGGAGAAGCGCGGGAATGGCTTTATCGACTTCTTTTGCTTGTTGATAACATTGTCCAAGAAATTGCAAGTGTCTTAAATTTTCTTCCATTACACCTTGCGCAAGCCCTGACTCAATCGTTTCGGCGCACTTAATGGGCGCTTGATGATAAAAATACAGCTGTGCAAGGTTGTACAAATCGCCGGCATTGACCAGATACCCTTTTTGCTTAGCCGCTTCTAAAGTGGCTAATTGCTCCTTCTCCAAACCGAGCTCACCATACATTGCACCTAGTTGTACCCAATATTGCGGTTGGTTATATAATTTGACTAGTTTAACAAGTACATCTTTTACGGCTTGCGGCTCTTTTAATTCGTAGTGCACGGCACGTTGTAAAATCAACCACCCCTCGTCGGGTAGCATGCCTTGTGCTTCTTGCTCGGTGACGGCTTGTGTAATGTAGGTTTTGGCTTGCGTAAACTGTTTGTTTTGGTAATACGCTTGCGCTTTTATAAATAAGTTGCGAGGTGGAATACTGCCTGTTTGCAAACTCTCCCACTGTTCTAACGCTTGAATCGCATCATCAAAGTATCCAGCCATCAGCGATAATTGCGCGATGGTAAACAAGGTCGCTTGTTCAAAGGACTCAGGAATATTGGGTTGAGCAACGACCTGTTTGAATGACGCTAAGGCTTTGTCATTATCTGCTGCATTGTAGTAAATAAACCCATAGAAATTGTGCAACATTGCCACTTCATAGCTATTCATAGACGATTGTTTCTGGGCAATATCGGCTAGGATAGACAATGCCTGTTCGTTGTCACCGGCATCGGCAAAACTTTGCGCTCGGGCGAGTTGCTCATACACTTTACCTCGCAAAGTCGGCACTTTTCGGGTTTGTTTTTCACTGGCTTTGGTTTGTGCCTGAGCATGCGAACTGGTCAACACAGTCAGCGTTGTCAGGCTTGTAGAAGCCAAAGCACCTAGCATTATTCCTATCATTATGGACCTAAACATGCGGTTTCCCCTTACCCATTAATTTTGAATGTAATTCGATTTTGGACGCCAGACACAGACGTTGCCTCACCATTGATTACACGTGGTTTATATTTAAATTTTTTGGCTGCATCTAAGGCCGCTTGCTCAAAGATATTGGCCGGTTGCGCTTCAATCACAATAGGATCCACCACAGCGCCTGTCGGACTGACCGTGAATTCCACAATAACAAATCCTTCAATACCTCTTTGTAGCGCTCTGCGTGGATACACTGGTGCTACTTTCACAATGGGCAAATATTCACCGTCTCCTGTATCCAAGGACAAGCCACCGTCCAGTGCTAAATCACTTGCGACATCCGCACCGAAATCTAGACCAGTTGCATCGGTGTTTTGACTCGACATATCCATCTGTGGCGTCTCAAAATCAGGTGGAGGCGTCTCTGGCTTGGGTGGCTTTTGTGGTTTGCGATCTTTTTTCTCGACAGCTTCCTCTTGCTTGACACGCACAAAATCGAGCACGCTTCCGCGAGGAGGCTCGGTGAGTGCGGAGCCTCCACTTTGAATAAGAGACTGCATTAAGAAAAATAAACCCAGCGTAATACACACCGAGACCAATATGGCAATGACATAACGCACCATCAGTTAAGGCTCATCTGCTGCAATAGAGACATCAAAGACACCGGCTGCTCTCGACGCGTCCATGACTTTGATCAACACCTCGGTCGTGGCTTTCTTGTCAGCTTGGATCACGACAGAGCCCTGCGGGTTTTCAGCATATAAACGTTCAATATTGGCTTGTCCCGCGCGGATGTCTACCTGACGCTTGTTGATCCACGCTTCACCTTTGTCACTGATCGCTACCAAGATGTTCGCGCGGTCTTTTTTGACCGCTGTAGCCGCATCTGGACGGTTAACATCGATTCCAGCTTCTTTTACAAAAGAAGCCGTTACTATGAAGAAAATCAACATGATAAAAACCACATCCAACATGGGTGTCATATCTATTGCGGCTTCTTCTTCGTCAATTAAATTTTGAAAGTGTTGTTTCATTTTTTTATCCAAATTTGTTATCTATGCTTGCAGTCGTTCTAGCTGAAACGCATCTTCTAAGTGAGTGCGTTCCGTTTTGACCTTTCTGGTTAACCACGTGGCAGCAAATACGCCTGATAATGCCCCAACCATGCCTGCCATGGTTGGGATCGTGGCTTTAGAGACGCCCGAAGCCATCGAACGTGCGTTTCCTGAGCCTGAAATCGCCATCACATCAAACACTTCAATCATGCCTGTGACCGTACCCATCAATCCCAATAATGGACACAATGCGACCAACGCTTGGATAATTGGAATAGAGCCATTTAATTTGATGATTAAGCGAGAAATATTGGCTTGACGTATTTGTTCCGCTTCCCAAGAGCTGCGGTCTGAACGCGCAAGCCAGGTGGCTAAGGTCTGTTTTTTGTAGTCCTTGTGCCACACTAGAAAATACATTACGCGCTCTAGTATCAGTAACCACATCACGAAGATTAATAACCCGATCACTAGGAGGACTTGGCCTCCTATCTCAGTAAAATCGCGAATGGCTTCGATAAACTCCGTCATCATTTAACCTCGTTCTGCACGTTCCGCAATCACACCAGCCGCTTGTTCTTGTAAGATGTACACGATGTTCTTACTGCGCGTGTTGAGCATGGCGTACAACAAGGTCATTGGGATCGCAACGACCAAGCCCAATACCGTGGTAACTAATGCTGTTGAAATACCGCCAGCCATCAGTTTGGGATCTCCAGTGCCAAACAAGGTAATGGCTTGGAAGGTGTTAATCATCCCAGTGACCGTTCCCAGTAAGCCCATCAAAGGAGCAACCACGGATATAATCTTGATGATGGTGAGGTTGCGACCTAACTTTGGTACTTCACCTAAAATCGCTTCTGACAGGTGCAGCTCCAATGACTCAGTATCCGCTTTGGGATAGGCCTCACGGACTTTCATCACTCGACCTAGTGGGTTATTGTCCGAAAACTGTGTCGATTTAAGCTGTTTGTTCACTTTGATTTTGGTGATGGTAAGTGAAATCAAGCGTTCGAGTGCGAGTAACAAACCAATAAGGCCCACACCGAGAATGATGTAACCGACTAGGCCTCCTTGCTCAATACGTTCTTTTAAATTAGGCGCTTGCACCAACAAACCCAAAATTGAGCCACCAGTTGGATCAATCCCGAATTGTACAAACTCACCATTAGACTGCTCCAGAGCCGTTGCAGAGTCGCCAAAACGACTTACCGGTTGACGGATCAATTCAGCCACGCTTCCTGTCGCGCTGTTATATTCTAGGTATTTACCGTCCGCTAACAGCGCGAAGGTGCCGACTCTTACCACTTCTTTTTCGACCTTATCGCCATTGGCTTCCGTCACTGTCGTGGTGAATTTAGTCACTTTGCCACCTTCGGTCATTTCGCGTTGTAATTCAAACCATACGCGTTCGATCTCAGCAATGGATGCAAGCTTAGAACGACTGCCCATCGCTTGCGCCATATTGTCCAAGAATTCAGAGCGACCGGGGATTTGTGCCGAGACCACAGAATTGTAGAATTTATTTTTGGTATCGCCAGAGACTTGTTGCAACACCCCAAACAACTCTTTAAGTGAACCAAGTCGTGTCGATAAGGCTTCGTTCAGATCCGCCAATTTGAACTCATTTTCTTCAAATTGTGTTTCCAAACGCTCTGATAACAACAATGCATCGTCTCGCGCTTGTAAGGTCTGGCGAAGTATTTGATCTTGGGTGGCACGCTCAGCCATAAAAGCCGCTTCTCTCGCTTTGTTGGCTTCTGATTGAGCAAACTGTCCCTGCTCAAGTGTTTGTAATAACGCGTCTAAATCAAGCGCTTTATCATTGGCATAGGCTTGGCTGGTGAGTAAAAGGCAAGCCGTAGTGAATAGTGTTGTGACTAATTGTTTCATTTTCATTCTCTTAGTTAGTCAAAGCGACCGGTAGCATAAGTAAATCAGGGGCGAGTTGTTTCTTAGCCATGCGCAACCCTTTGGTGATCTGAGTGCGATAGCTGGAGTCCAAGATGTCCCATGTTCTAGACTTCTTGTTCCACACGCCTTGCACCGAACCATCACGCGTTTGGTAGACCAGCGCCGTGCGACCCAAGCGCAAAAACTCCACTTCCCTTTCTTGACCGTTGATCAGTTGTACACCTGAATATGCCTCAAGCGTTCTGCCATAATCCATTTCAACTTGGAATGCTTCCATCACACGGCGAAATTTCTCCGAAGGCGCCACATCCGCGCGATCCATCATGCTGCGCAGTTGAGCCAGACGCGTTTGTCTCTCTTCAGGCAGAAAGGGCACATCAAGCGCGATGAACTGCTCTAGCCCCGTGATCATATTCATCATCAAAGGTGTAATTTGACGTTCTATCACCGATACTTCATCAATTGAGTCATTGAGGTTTTGCATTTCGACGACTTGGTTGTTGATTTGCTTCTGTAACTGGCTGTTGTAGATGTTTAAACCATCAATTTCTTTGTTCAATGTTTTGAACTGTTGCAACTTCGCATCGATTTGGTCGGCAATTTTGTCTATTTTTTGCTGAGATGATGCTGCACTAGTATTGATTGCTTTTGATTGTTTAAGGATTTCCTTCATCGCCGGATCTTCTTGTGCCAATAGCACGCCAGAAATGCTTAATCCAATTAAACAACATATGAGTGAAATATGTTTCATGTAAAACCTAAGCCTTAAATTAATTTAATAATATTTATATGGCAGTAGGTTAAAGAATGAGTGTGACAGTTTTATTAAAAAAAGATGACTATGTTAAGAGTTCATTAAACTGTCATATTTAAAAAAATTCCCGTCGCGCCAAAATCCATTTTCAGCGCATAACGGGAGATTTTTATTGGCCTAAAAGTCGTATTTAAGTGAGAGGCTTAAAGACTGACCTTTAGTTTGAGAACGCAGAAGCGTATTTTCAAACTCTAACTCTTTCTTTTCATTTAAAATATTTTGGACTTTAAATGTAATGGTTGTGTTGAAGTCAGGATAATACTTATACACCATATCCAATGAATGGAAGGGTTGTTCCATACTGTCGTCAAAAGTATCGATACCTGGAATAAGCACGCGTTCACCAAAAACGTTATACACCAGTGAAGTAGTATGCTCACCATTGTCAGAATCGAAACCTAATTGCAGGTTCATCACATACTCAGAGTGCCCTGTCAAACGACGCTTCAAGTTTGTAATGGCCGCTGACACACCGGTTTGCTCCACAATATTTTGACGATTGAGTTCTATTTCAGAGTCACTGAGCGTAACGTTACCAGAGAGGAACAAATTGTCCCAAATCCCGTCGCCAAACACTTCAAGACCTTGTAAAAACTCCACTTCAATACCCGCTAACATACCTGTTTCGGCGTTGGCAATACGAATCAAAGGCGGTCCATCCTGGGCCGGCGATTGTACCGATTCAATCGGGTTTTCCATATCTTTGTAAAATAAGCCAATCGATAAGTTATTGCCTGCTTCGCGATACCACTCCCAACGCAAATCTATATTCGTAATCGCCGTAGTTAACAAACCTGGCGTACCTGCCACAGGAAACTCTGTGAGTGGGTCGATATAGGTCGCCGATGATACCTCACGCAAATCAGGGCGCACGACGGTTTTACCGATACTCGCTCTAAATTGCATGCTGTCATCCTTGATATAGGTGAGGGCTAATGCTGGATAAATGTCATCTTCTTGGAAAGCCAGTTGAGAGCGGTCCGCTTCATCTGCGATATCAATCTGATTACTACGCGGGTCAAAGGGCAACACAGCTTGACGAAAATCTTCAAATCTCGCCCCGCCCGTAATGCGCCACTTACCTTGATAGAAAAAATCCGCTTCGAGATATACTGCATCGACTTTTTGCGCTGCGACATAATCATCACCCGCAATGGTGGTATCCCTTAGGATAAATTCACTCGGACTCAATGCAACATTGGCTAATGCACTGTCACTCAAAATGGTGGCTACCGAACTGCCAACAATGTCATTGCTATCTTGGAGTGCCCGGGTGTTAATCGCCAAGCGTCGATTCTCTGCTGTACGGGTTTTGGTGAGAAAATCTGCACCGATCTTAAATTCCATCTCCCAAGCACCTGACATATATGGCAATGTAGCATTCCAACCATAGTTTTCTACGCGGTCATGTAAGCGTTGAAAATCGTATTGGGCCGCGCCGGTAGAGTTTGACAAGCTACTTTCTGTAGCGACATCAAACACACCATCTTCGTTGCGATCTGACAGAATAAACCTGGCATTAAATCCACCTGGCGCGTTACGAATAGAGCGACCTAGGGAATATTTCCAATCAAAACCGGCAAAATTTAGCTCTGGAAAAGTATGCATCCCTTTTAGTTGATTGGTATACATGGAACGTTCTTCATAATCCACACCAACGTCACGGATCCGCAAACCATCGTTGAGATTTAAGTTTTCTGTGTTCCCAAATTTTTCATACACTTCATCAGAGGTGTCATGTAATGCCACTAACGAATAATCAATGCGATGATTGCGCTGATAATCGACACCTAAGTTGAACAAGGTTGACCACTTGGTGTTGTATTCCGTAACCAGGATGTCATCGAAAAAGCGCACAACTTCGATTGTTTCGCCCACTCTATTGGCTTCTTCTAAGGCATACTCTTCCGAGACATTGACTGCCTTGGTATAACCTGTTGCCAATAAATATCCGGCTCTGACATCATCGTTGAAGTCGACGTTATCACCCAAAGAAACATTAAACGCGTAAGCAGGATTGACTGATTCCAAAACTGGGTCGTAGTCACGTTTAAGAGACTGTAATACTTGCACCGCTTCACTTTGGGTGAAAGGGTGATCTGGCGTTCTCGGGATCAGAGGATTACTGCCGAGAAAATCTTTGGTTTGCCAGCTTGAAACCAGTGCTGCTGGCGCACTTAATTCACCGCTGTCTTTGCCTAAAAAATTATCATCCTTGGCATAATTTAAACCTTTGTCCGTATTTTCGCTGTTGCTACCTAAGCTTCCAGATAAGTTAAAGATAAAATCACTCGGTATACTCTTTAATCGAATATCGACATTACCCCCACCGAAACTGGCAGGCATGGACGGCGAGTACGATTTTTGAACCGATAAACTTTCGATAATATCTGATGGAAATAAATCCAAGGGGATAACGTTTCGAGTCGGGTCAGGAGAGGGTACGTTGGCGTTGTTGAGCAAAGTACTAGAATAACGTTCACCTAGGCCACGGACATAAATAAATTTACCGTCGACTAGTGTTAGACCGGTCACCCTTCTCAAAGCGGATGCCGCGTCGCCATCCCCCGTTCTGGATATTTGTTCTGCACCAAGAATATCGGCAACGAATGCTTGGTTTTTTCTTTCCTCTAGTACGGCTGTCGCCGTCCCTTTTAGACGGGTACCTGTTGCGACAACTTCTTCAATAATTTCATCTTCTGTCTGTTGTGCCAACACAGTAGGAGACACGGTCAAAGCAGATAGAATTGCCAATGAAATTAAGCGCAAAGGGAACTGAATAGTTGCTGGGTTCATCTTGGACCTCAATTCAATATATAGTTGATACTTATAACCACAAAAATGTGTGAGCTAACGGCGTAGCCCACACAGATTCAATGTCGGTTAAAGACCTACAGTCCAACCCGTTGTCCAATTGTTATTTGCATCTTTCACCGCACCGATAAAATCAGTAGTGGTAAAGAACGTATCGATGGCATTCACATCCGTTGCCGTTACAGCTGTGGTAGCAGTGAAAATACCATCTAGTACCGCAGCTTGGTCAGTATCGATGGCATTGTTGCGTGTTGCATCATTCCACCATGCTTCAACCCCTGCAGTATCCAAACCTGGAGCACTGACACCTTTGAAATTTTCAGCACAAGCAATCACCGATGTTTGGATGTTTAATGCATTGTTTGTTAGGTTTGCTTGAACGGTCGCATCACTATCAAATTCTAAACACTCGCCCATACCTGCTGGACCTGTAATCACGAAGTTATACAGTTGCGCTGAGGTTTGGTCACGTAACAAAATACCTTCAGAATCAGAATCTTCTGTATCAAAGTTATTACCGATAATGGTCATGTTAGCAACGGTTGGGTTTGAAAATTCAAAACCTGCACCAGAGCCGGCATTACCGCCGTCACCGTCACCTTCAATACCACGGTTCGCATCGCTATCATCTGCTGCATGCTTAACTAGTACAAATTGCATTTTGCCGTCATAACCATTGTCCCAATCCACTGAATCGTCTTGAATATTGGTCAGCACGACATATTTAGCATTAACCGCACCACCAAAGAACTCAACACCGTCATCCGCATTTTTGTGTACTTGGATATACTCGACTGTCGTGCCAGAACCTACACCACCAAACGTAATCCCGTTTAGTTCGTTATCAGGCGCGATTTCAAAACCACCGTGCATGACACGTACGTAACGCAATACACCTGAGTTGTCGGTGTCATCTGTACCACCAAATACCGCACCTTCTTGTACGCCTTCAACTTGTAACGCACAAGCCGTTCCGTCTGTCGGACACTTCGTTGAGCGGCCATTACCTAAGATAACTAAACCACCCCACTGGCCGGCTTCACCATTTGCAAGTGTGCTTGGATCAGCTGCATGCTGTGCAGATGTGAACGTGATCGGATTGCTGGCTGTACCATTGGCGTCAATCTTTGAACCACGACTGATGACCAAATAATCATTACCAGAAGAACCATATACAATCACGCCTGGCTCGACAGTTAATGTTGCAGAATCAGTGTTATCTCCACCTACAAATACTGCTCCAGATAAGGCGTACATATTGCCTTGTGTGAGGGTTAAATCAGAGGTAATTCTGCCTGACACTTGGCAAGTATTCGTCTCACCATCTACTGACACAATTGTCGTGGTGCCAGCTGGACAGCCTGATTGAGACTGTGCCACAGCCACTTGACCACCACCAAAACCAAATGCCCAACCTTGGCGCCAATCCGTTGCACCTACCGCTCCAACAAAACTGTTTTCACCGAAAAATCCATCCATGGTCGATGGATTGCCACCGGCCGTTAATAAGGTTGATTGCGCGGTTAATGAACCGTCATTATTAATGCCCAAAGCATTTCTCGCATCAGCATCGCTGTAATCAACGATTTGGTTACCCGTTTGACCTATGAACCACGTAGTTAAATCTGCGGTAGTTTTCCCAGGTGCATCAACCCCTTTTAAAGGTTCAGAACACACTAGTGCAGAATAGGTAATAGTCAAATCACCATCATCTAAGTTGCCTTGTACGGTATCGTCATTGTCGAACTCCAGACATTCACCCATTTGTTCTGGGCCAGTCACAAGTAAGTTCATGATCTTAGCTGCAGTCTGGTCTCGCAGTAACAAACCTTCTGAGTCGGTATCTTCTGTGTCAAAGGTATTACCGACAATAGTCATGTTCGCGATCATCGGTACAGAAAATTGGAAAGCACCGCCATCGTCGTTCGCATTACCACCGTCACCGTCACCTTCTACACCGCGGTTAGCATCTGAACCATCGCGGGCGTGTTCGACATAAACGTATTGGAGTTTTCCTTTGTAGCCATTATCCCAATCAACAGAATCGTCTTGGTTGCCAGTTAACACCAAATATTTCGCGTTAACCGAGCCACCAAAAAACTCAACGCCATCATCAGAGTTAGCATGAACTTGGATATACTCAACGACTGTACCAGAACCGACACCGCCGAATGTAATCCCGTTTAATTCATTATCTGGCGCAATTTCAAAACCCGCATATTTAACCACGGTATAACGCAAGGTACCTGAACTGTCAGTAGAGTCTGTGCCACCAAATACGGCACCTTCTTGTGCGCCTTCTACTTGTAATGCACACGCAGAGCCATCATTTGGACATTTCGTTGATGGCGCATTACCTAAAATAACCAAACCACCCCATTGTCCTGGGCTGACTTCTGCACCCACAACATCGTTATATGAAGTCATGATAATCGGGTTGGTTGCAGTACCATTCGCGTCGATGTCTGAACCACGACTGACGACCAAGTAATCCGCACCAGAACGACCAAAAATAATCGTACCGGGTTCGATTTCTAAGGTGACAGACTCAGCGTTATCTTCTCCGACAAAAACAGGTCCCTCTAAAGCCCAAACGGTATCATTGGTTAATGTTATCGTGTCACCGTCATTGCTCGCGGTCAAACGGCCTGATAAAGAACGCACTTCGATGGTTTCACCTAACGCATTAGACACTTGTGCACTCAAGAAAGCAGAAGCAATACCCGGACGAGACTCATCTTGATTATCTGAAACGGGAGTGGAGGGGGCGTTATTATTAGTTGTATTTGTGGTGGTTGTATTGCTGATATCACCTTCTGTGATATTGATGTCGCCGCCACAACCGGCTAGTACGAGCGCGGTTGTTAATGCAGACATTTTGAATAAAGATTTAAGTTGCATGTGTAACTCCAAAAAACTATTTTTAATTGTTCGCAATGGAAGTTACATTTTAAAAATGACAGGTTTGTTACAAATTTAAATTGTCATAAAACATTCACCTAAAAGTATTTTTATGACAATTCAATTACAAATTACGACGTTTTTATTTTTCAAGCAGATCTGAAGGGAGTTTAAAATAAAATTCACTACCTTGGCCGATTCTACTTTTTATATGTAATTGTGAGTTATGTCGATATAATACATGTTTAACAATCGATAAGCCTAAGCCAGACCCACCCGATGAGCGAGCTCGCGCTTTATCCACACGATAAAAACGTTCTGTTAACCGTGATAAGTGACGCGCAGGGATCCCGTCACCATTATCAATAACTTTAAATACAGCTTGGTTATTTTCCTTATACCAAACCACTTGAATCCGCCCTTCATCTGGTGTGTACTTGATCGCATTGAAAACCAAATTAGAACAGGCAGAACGCAATTCACTTTCCACACCATAGACATTTAGCCCTTTTTCGATAATGAAGGATATATGATGGTTTTTGTCTTGATTCAGACGTTGTGCTTCTTTTTCAATCTGTAAAAACATCGCCTGCATGTCCAAGACGGTATCAAAAATTCTCTCCGAACTCGATTCTATCTTTGATAGGACTAATAGGTCTTCAATCAGGTTTTGCATTCGTTTAGTCTGTGAGGACATTTCATGTAAGGCTTTCACTGCAAAGGGATCTTTACCCATTTTGGTTTCAGGTAACATTTCAATATAACCTGTAATTACAGTCAAAGGTGTGCGCATCTCATGCGAAACATTGGCAACAAAGTCTTTTCGCATGCCTTCTAACTGCGAGACATGACTGACATCACGGGATATGATTAATTGAAAATCTTCACTATATGAGATAATTCTATACTCGTTTTTTTTGTCTTTATTGACTGGAGAAGTGAGTTCAATAGGATACTTAAAATCGCCTTTGTTATAGTAACTCACGAAGCTGGGATTTCTAATCAAGCTATCAATTCTCAAGCCATAATCTTCAGGCCACTTGATCCCCAGTTCAATCCTCGCTAAGCGATTACACCATATAATATGAGAATGCCTATCTAATAACACCACTGAATCAGGTAGCGCTTCCACACCCATTCTGAACTGCCTGATGACTGCGCTTAATTCTTGGCGTTTTCTACGGTGTTTCTTCTGCAACTGATGCACTCCTTGGTACAAGCGTTCCCAACTCCCTAGAACTTGTGGGGGAGTGAGTAATTTGTTATTCCATAACCACTTATTAAACCGATACATTTTCCAATAGTGATAGGCTAGCAGAATAACCACAGCGATTAATAAGCTAAGCACATAATCACCCGTCACATCACCCACAACGATCGCAAAAACTATTGCTAGAAATATACCTGTTAAATGTGAAAACAGTGTGACAGCACTATACATTTATTCCACCTGAATTTATTTTGTAGAGAAGCGGTAACCCGCTCCTCGAACAGTTTGAATAAAACGTTCATGTCCTTTTTCAGCAATCGCTTTTCTCAAACGACGTATATGTACATCAACCGTTCTGTCTTCTACATACACATTGGTTCCCCAGACATTATCAAGTAGCTGTTCTCTGGAGAATACACGTTCCGGATGTGACATAAAAAAGTGCAATAATTTGAATTCTGTTGGCCCCATATTGAGTACAGTGCCAAACGCGGTAACACGATGAGAAATAGGCTCTAATGTCAGTCCTTCAAATTCAATCGGTTCTTCTTTTGCGGTTGGGGTGGTCCTGCGTAATACAGCTTTGATTCGGGCAACCAGTTCTTTTGGCGAGAAGGGTTTAGTAATGTAATCATCAATTCCCGCATCAAGCCCCCTGATTTTATCTTCTTCCTCACCGCGTGCCGTCAACATGATAATGGGAATATCTTTGGTATGTGAGGACTCTTTAAGCGTTTTGGCCAATTTAATACCACTGCCACCAGGTAACATCCAATCGAGCAAAATAAGCGATGGGTAGGGCTCTTGTACTTTCGTCAAACCAATATTGAAGTCTTCGGCTTGGTCTACCTCATACCCTGCGTGTTCCAAGACAATACTCAACATATCTCGGATCGGCGCTTCATCCTCAATTAATAAAATATGTTTGCCCATGACAAAACCTTTTGTGAATTTTTTTTTATATTATTATTTTTTATTATGACATTTTTATTAAAAACTAAATATATTTGTATCAGCTCGCCACAGCAATTGTAACATGTTCTAATTATTGTTATCGTGCGTGCCCTTTTCTTTACTCTACCGATAAGCTTATGTGGTTTAAAAACGCAAAATTATATCAACTCACACAACCTTTATCCTTTGACGATGCCGACCTCGAGGCGGGTTTGAGCAAACTGGCATTTCGTCCCTGTGGCTCACAAGAATTGGCTACTATGGGATTTGTACCTCCGTTACCAGGCGGCTCTCTACTATTCCACGTTGTCGCTGAACACTATTTATTTTGTCTTAAAAAACAAGAGCGTATTTTGCCTGCGTCAGTAATCAACGCAGAACTGGCTGATAAAGTACAGCAAATTGAGCAAGATACTGGGGCGCCCGTTGGCAAAAAAGCACAACAAGATCTCAAACAAGACATTGTTCAGCGCTTACTACCACAAGCTTTCACTAAACATTCCCTCAGCTTTGGTTTTATAAGTAACAAAGATAATTTAGTAGTGATCGATGCCAGTGCCGATGGCAAAGCAGAAGTGTTACTTGCCATGCTCCGCAAAGCCTTAGGCTCACTTCCTGTTATCCCCCTATGTCGCAGTGCAATTCAATCACAATTAACGGGTTGGTTAACCAACGGCACCCCTGAAGAAATTACTCTATTGACTGAAGCGGAATTAAAGGCGCATGATGAAGAAGGGGCCACAGTCCGTTGTAAAAACCAAGCTTTAGACAGTGACGAGATCTTACAGCATATAGAAAATGGCAAGGTGGTTGAAAAAGTCGGGATTGATTTTGCTGAACGACTTACGTGTATGCTTGAGTCCGATTGCAGTATAAAACGCATTAAATATGCGGATGCGCTCAAAGAAGAAAACCAAGATATTCCCAAGGACCAACAAGCGGCTCGCTTTGATGCCGACTATGCGTTAATGTCGGCTGAGTTAGTCGACTTTGCTAAATTTTTACAAACTGCATTAGGGTTGGACGCTGAGTAACGCTTTAATATTGCCCCTCGAAGTAGCAGGGACACTTCAGGGGCTGTATCAACCTTTAGTCACTGTCTAATACCGCAATGGCTAACAGATATAATGGTTACGCTGTTTTTAATCTTTCTTGATAAGGTGGCCATCCCAAAGGCTTGCCAGCTAATACGTGTAAATGGATGTGATATACCGTTTGGCCGCCGTATTCATTGCAATTCATGACCGTGCGAAACCCTTCCTCGGCAAAAGCTTGCGCTTGCGCAATCTGTGCCGCCACCCATGAAAGTTTACCCACCACGGCGTGATCGGCTTCGGTAATATCGTTAATGGTTGCAATACGTTTTTTGGGGATCACCAAAAAATGAATCGGCGCTTGTGGTGCGATGTCTTTAAACGCAAGCACATCATCATCTTCATACAAGATGTCAGCAGGAATGGTTTTATCAATAATTTTGTCAAAAATAGTACTGTCCATGATGTATCCTCTATATTAATACCACAATTAAAATCGTGCCTAAAGCCAAGCGGTAAATGACAAATGGGGTCATTCCTATGCGATTGATCACATTCAAAAATAAAGCAATACACGCAAAAGCTGACACAAACGAAAACAGTGCACCGTAACCAAGCGCAGCCCAATCAACGGCATCTTGTTGTTCGATCAAATCCAACGTGGCTAACAAACCCGCGCCCAAGATCACCGGTATGGACAACAAAAACGAAAAGCGCGCAGCTGCGTCTCGCGTATAACCTAACATCAAGCCAGCGGTCATCGTGATCCCCGAACGTGAGGTACCGGGAATGAGTGCTAATACTTGGGCAAAGCCAATCACTAAGGTGTGTCGCCAGGTCATTTGATCGACGACACGTTGCAACATGGCTTTTTTGTCGGCATACCACAACAACAAACCAAACACGATCGTCGTAAAGGCAATGACGGCACCAGAACGGGCATACGTCTCGATGAAATCTTTGGCCAAAAAGCCAATGACCACGGCAGGTAGCGTACCTAAGATCACCCACCATGCCAGACGGCTGTTGGCTGTTTGTTGTTGAGTAAAGCCACAGCGCAACCAATCAAACAACATATGCATGATATCTTGGCGAAAGTAAATCATTACGGCTAACAAACTCCCCACATGCACAGCTACATCAAACGCCAAACCTTGACTATCCCAGCCCAATAAAGTCTCAGGTAAGATGAGATGCGCTGAAGATGAGATAGGTAAAAATTCTGTGATCCCTTGGATGATGGCCAAGATGATAATTTCAAACATTGTCATTTTTTATAACTTCCATTGTATATCTACCGGCCAGAGTGTTTGTTCTGGCGCGGAAAATGTTTCCCACATTTGTTGATACGTTTTGCCCGTTCCGGGGTGAATGTGGTTGGGTACCAAATCCGCCATTGGCCGCAAGCAAAACGCGTGAAAGGTAATTTCAGGCCGTGGTAGCACCACCGGTTCAATACACACGACATCATCATACGTTAACAAATCAATATCCAATGTTCTAGGCGCGTACTTTTCTTCACTGCGGACACGATCATTGTCTTGCTCGATAGTTTTAAACAGTGCATTGACGTCTGCGATACTCAAATCCGTTACGGCACTAATTACCAAATTGTAAAATGGTGCACCATCAAAACCCACCGCTTTGCTCTCATAAGTTGGAGACAATATGAGCGAGCCAAATGCTTCTTGTAGTGCACGCAAACCATTCTGAGTGTAGCGTACTCGGTCAATATTGGAACCCATACTGATCAAAATATGATGCCCTGGAGTGATGAGAGATGCTGACATGAACTACCGTGCTCGATGAATTTGGATAGCAACTTGCACATCGTTGGGCATAATATCCGGCTTGTGCAGGGTAAGGTCTATCGCTTTAACTAAAGGAAACTGTTCAAGGATATCACGACAAACGTGTTCGGCTAACGCCTCTAACAAACGGTATTCGCTTTGCTCGCAGATCTGCGTGACACATTCGGTCACTTTGGCATAGTCCACCGCATCATTGACGTCATCCGACAACCCCGCAGGACGATTATCCACATGGCAATCAATCTCAAAAATGACACGCTGTTTGGCTTCGCGCTCAAAATCATAAACACCAATTAAAACAGGGAGTTGTAAATTGCGAATTAGCACCTTATCCGACATGTCACTTCCTAGTGGTATTTGCTGAGTAAAAGAGGTAAGTTAGCTATAGTTTACCGCAAAGCACTTGGAGATGTATATCTCATTATCTAGCCTTTTGGTCCCGACTGTTTTGCTATGCGCAATGGCTGCCTATTTGTTAGCGTCCATTTCCAGTGCAATTTTAGTCGCGAAATTGTTTCGTTTAACGGATCCGCGCCGAGCCGGCTCAGGCAATCCCGGTGCAACCAATGTATATCGCTTAGGCGGCGCCGTCCCCGCCAGTATTGTATTGTTGTTTGATATCAGCAAGGGCTTAGTGCCTGTATATGGGGCATTTTTACTTGGTGTGGCACCCTTAGGCCTCGCCCTGGTTGCCAGTGCTGCGTGTTTAGGCCACATGTATCCTATCTTTTTTCGTTTCCAAGGTGGCAAAGGTGTAGCCACAGCATTGGGTTGCTACTGTGCTTTGGGTTGGGATTTTGCGAGCGCCTTAATCGGGGTGTGGTTACTGATTTATATGTGGTTACGTCGCTCCTCGTTGGCCGCAATCAGTGCTGCGTGTAGTGCGCCGGCTTTGGCTTATTGGTTACACCCTGATTACACGGCTGCGGTCGCGATGCTCAGTGCATTGATCATCTGGCAACATCGCGACAATATCGGTCGCTTAATTCAAGGCACAGAACCAAAAGTGTAGGCGCTGTTTTATACCGCAGGTAGCTCCTCTAGTGGCCAGCGAGGCAGAGACCGCACCGCTTCAGTTTCAACCTGTCCTGCTAACAGTCTTTGCATACCCGCAAAAGCAATCATGGCTCCGTTGTCAGTACACAAACCCAAACTCGGATAATAGGCTCTACCACCCATTTTTTGCATAGTCTCACCAAACCGTTCGCGCAACATCAAATTGGCACTGACGCCACCAGAAATCACAACGCGTTTGTATCCGGTTTGCTTGAGGGCTCGACGACATTTGATCAATAAGGTATCGACGACCGCTTCTTGGAACGCATACGCAATGTTGGCGCGAGTTTGATGATCGTTATCCGCTGCACGTATCGTATTGGCCGCAAACGTTTTGAGGCCAGAAAAACTCAAATCCAAGCCAGGACGATCCGTCATTGGTCGTGGAAACGCATAATGGCCTGGTTCGCCATCGGCTGCTAACTTTGCTAACAAAGGACCACCTGGATAATCCAAACCCATCAATTTGGCCGTTTTATCAAACGCCTCGCCAGCAGCATCATCGATGGATTCACCCAATACTTTGTATTGGCCAATGCCTTTTACATCGACAATCATCGAATGACCACCAGAGACCAATAAGGCAACAAAAGGAAATTCAGGCACGTCATCTTCTAACATCGGGGCGAGCAGATGCCCTTCCATGTGATGCACGCCAACGGTGGGTAGATCCCACGCAAAGGCCAAACTACGTGCCACACACGAACCGACCAGTAATGCGCCAATCAAACCAGGCCCACGGGTATAAGCGATCCCATCGAGCTGAGCTTGAGTCGTCTGTGCATCAGCAAGCGTCTTTTGCACCAGTGGGATAATTTTTCTCACGTGATCACGAGACGCCAGTTCAGGCACAACACCACCATAATCGGCGTGTAACTTGACTTGACTGTATAAGTTGTGGGCGAGCAAGCCATGTTCACTATCGTAAACCGCTATTCCCGTTTCATCACAAGATGTTTCAAACCCTAAAATGCGCATGTGCTTATCAATCAAATGTTTACTTGGTGCATATTGTACTGTCGTTCTTGCTCAAGACCAATACATGTGCAAAAAATCCTCATATTGAGCAATTTGCTCTTTACATCCCGCCCAATAATGATTAGAATTGCGCACCATTTTTTAGCCAAGTCGACTTTATTTGGTTGTGTAAATTGCGCTTGAGATAACTATCTCTTTGTGATGACCAAGGACTCGATTTGAAGATTTTATTAATATTGAGGTTTATATTTAATGCCTATCGTTAAAGTTAGAGAGAACGAACCGTTTGACGTAGCACTTCGTCGTTTTAAGCGTTCATGTGAAAAAGCAGGTGTATTATCAGAAGTTCGTAAGCGCGAATTCTTTGAAAAGCCAACATGGGAACGCAAGCGTAAGAAAGCGGCAGCGAAAAAGCGTCATCTTAAAAAGCTTTCTCGTGAAAATGCACGTCGCGTAAAACTTTACTAAGTTTAACTACGTAGCAATACATATTACACAATTCAGTTGTGTATGACTTAAAGCGGTTTAATACCGCTTTTTGTGTTTTTGTCATTTTATAATTTTGAAAATAGTGATTGCGCCTCGAGCGTGACATTTTATAATCGCAGCATTATCTTCTTGCAAAAAGGACTTACTATGTCATTACTAAACAAGTTAAAAGACGCCCAAAAAGAGGCTATGAAGGCGAAAGATAAGGTCCGTCTGGGCACCATTCGGATGGCACTAGCGGCGGTCAAACAAAAAGAAGTAGATGAACGTGTTGAAGTCACCGAAACAGATGTGTTGGCTATTTTGACCAAAATGGTAAAACAACGCAAAGAATCGACTGCGCAATACGAAGCAGCAGGCCGGCAAGACCTAGCTGATATTGAGCTAGCCGAAATCGCCGTCATTGAAAGCTTCTTGCCACAACCCTTAACTGAAGCCGAGATCACAGATCTCATCACGGCTGCGATTGCACAAACCGGCGCAGCAAACATGCAAGACATGGGTAAAGTAATGGGTGTATTAAAACCACAAATGCAAGGTCGTGCTGATATGGGTAAAGTCAGCGGATTGATCAAAGCGCAATTGGGTTAATTTATGCCCGGACGCATTCCTCGTGATTTCATCGACGATCTCATTGCACGCAGTGATATCGTCGATATCGTGGACAGTCGCGTCAAACTCAAAAAAGCCGGCCGCAACTACCAAGCCTGCTGCCCATTCCACAATGAAAAAACGCCTTCGTTCTCGGTCTCACCGGACAAACAGTTCTATCACTGCTTCGGTTGTGGAGAGCACGGTAACGCTTTGAGTTTTGTGATGGAGTTTGATCGCTTAGAATTTGTTGAGGCGGTGGAAACCCTCGCGAGTTATCACGGTCTAGAGGTACCTCGCGAAGAGACTAAGGGCAACTACAATCCTGAGCAAGCCCAGCGCAAAAAAGCACAACAAGACAACGATTATGCCTTGATGGAAAAAGCGGCCAAATACTTTCAATATCAATTACGCAATCACCCACAACGCGAGCAAGTCATTACTTATCTCAAAGAACGTGATTTGACAGGTGAAACCGTTAAAAATTGGGAGATTGGTTTTGCCCCTAATGAGTGGCAAGGCCTGGCTGACCGACTCGCGACGAATGCCACGAGTCAACAGCAGTGTCTAGACTTAAAACTGATGACGGAAAATGACAAGGGTCGTCGTTTTGATTTTTTCCGACAGCGCCTCATGTTTCCCATCCGGGATAAACGCGGTCGCGTCATCGGCTTTGGTGGACGCGTCATCGATCCTGAGGATACCGGTCCTAAATACCTTAACTCACCCGAAACACGTATTTTTTTCAAAGGTTCAGAACTGTACGGTCTGCATCGCGCACGCCAAATTCACCGTAATCTTGAACGCATTGTCGTAGTTGAAGGATATATGGATGTCGTTGCGCTGAGTCAGTTTGGAATTGACTATGCCGTGGCATCCTTAGGGACATCCACAACGCCAGAGCACGTCCAACTTATGTTCAGAAATACCGATGAAATTGTGTGTTGTTATGACGGTGACAAAGCAGGTCGTGCCGCGGCTTGGCGAACGCTTGAAAACGCGCTGCCTCAACTCAAAGACGGCAAGATCATCAAATTTATGTTTTTACCCGATGGCGAAGATCCTGACACGATGGTACGCAAAACGGGGAAAGACGCTTTAGAAGCCGAGTTTACCAAGGCGCTGCCCTTGTCAAAATTTTTATTTAATACCCTGTTAGCTCAACATGATACCAGTGCCGATGAAGGTAAAGCCGCATTACAAGCACAAGCGCGGCCTTTGATAGCACAGATCGCGGGTGACAATTTGCGAGGTATTTTGGAGGCTGAGCTAGCCAAAATAATGGGCAATGCGGACCAGCACCAATTGCAAACCGATATGAACAAGGCCAATAGTCAAAAACGACCACGGACAGCCGACTATCGCACACCCCAAAAAATTTCCCAGTCGCCAGTCCGGATGATGTTGCGACTGCTTTTAGAGCAACCGAGTTTGGCGGCAAGCGTTCCAGAAGTCGATCCGGGTATGCTCAAAGATACCAACATCAACGGTATTGGGGTGCTATGTGCATTACACTCTTACTG
>JBEVCF010000095.1:0-7078 GCA_040514355.1 Glaciecola sp. | reverse complement strand
GTATTTTGTTATGGTGAGGTTAACATCACTTGGTTAACGCCTTATCGAGCTCTTCAATTTTAGCTTTCCAAATAGCAGGTCCAGTCTCATGCGCATTATTCCCTTGTGAATCGACGGCAACGGTCACAGGCATGTCTTCTACCTCGAATTCATAGATCGCTTCCATACCTAAATCTTCAAATGCCACCACACGTGATTTTTTGATCGCTTTCGACACTAAATATGCGGCGCCACCGACAGCCATTAAATAAACGGATTGGTGTTTGGCAATGCTATCAACCGTAGCTGGACCTCGTTCTGCTTTACCAATCATGCCTAACAAACCTGTTTGCTCAAGCATCATGTCCGTAAATTTATCCATTCGGGTCGCCGTAGTGGGACCTGCTGGGCCGACCACCTCGTCACCCACTGCATCAACCGGTCCAACGTAATAAATAAAGCGATCGGTCAAGTCCACGCCATCAGGTAAACCTTCGCCATTTTCCAGCATCGTTTGAATGCGTTTATGTGCTGCATCACGACCCGTTAACATTTTACCTGACAATAAGACCGTCTCACCTACTTTCCAATCTTTGATGCTGTCTTTGGTCAACTCATCCATATTCACACGACGAGTGTTTTCAGACACCTCCCATGTGACTTCTGGCCAATCTTCTAATTTGGGAGCTTTTAGCTCTGCAGGGCCTGACCCATCAAGATAAAAATGCGCGTGACGCGTTGCGGCACAGTTCGGGATCATCGCAACCGGTTTAGAAGCAGCATGGGTGGGCAGTGATTTGATTTTGATATCGACAACAGTGGTCAAGCCACCCAAACCTTGTGCGCCTATACCAAGGGCGTTCACCTTGTTAAAGATATCGACGCGTAATTTTTCTTCCGTTGTTTCAGGACCTCGGGCAATCAATTCTTGAATATCCACTGGATCCATTAAACTCTCTTTGGCTAGTACAGCTGCTTTCTCAGCTGTGCCACCAATCCCTATCCCAAGCATACCGGGAGGACACCAACCCGCACCCATTGTGGGTAAAGTTTTAACCACCCAGTCAGCAATATCGTCAGATGGGTTGAGCATCACCATTTTAGATTTGTTTTCCGAACCGCCACCTTTGGCCGCAATCATCACTTCGATTTTGTCACCGGCAACCATATCTAGGTGGACCACAGCAGGTGTGTTGTCTTTGGTGTTTTTACGCGCACCGGCCGGATCAGCTACAATCGAGGCGCGCAGAGGATTATCGGGATTCATATACGCACGACGCGTGCCCTCATCGACCATCTCTTGTACCGTCATATCGTGTTTATCCCACTGGACTTGCATCCCAATTTTGACAAAACACGTCACAATACCCGTGTCTTGACACAGGGGACGTTTGCCTTCAGCTGACATACGCGAATTGATTAGGATCTGCGCCATAGCGTCTTTTGCAGCTTGGCTCTCTTCGCGTTGATAAGCAGCCTCTACCGCTTTGACATAATCTAAAGGGTGATAATACGAGATGAATTGAAGTGCATCTTCAATACTATCGATGAAATCTTGCTGGCGGATAATTGTCATTGTGTCCTCAGTGTTTCGTTAAGTACATGATCTTCATTGTCTAATTAGTTATAATATTACCCTTACATGCGTTATGAACCAAGCATAAACCTTACAACTTTGGTGTATACTAATAAAAATATGACTCTACCATTGTCAACCTCAGCAACTATACACATCTCTCGATGCCCGGCACTTGACCCGTTCGCGCCTGAGGTATTGTTCGGTCATTTTGCCAGCCAAACCCATAGTATTTTTCTAGACAGCAGTCGCCATACTGAGCAAGCTCGATATAGTATTCTCCTGTGGCAACCTGTGTTATCCGTAATCAGTCAGCAACAAGTTACAAATGTAGTGGTACACGCGGCACAGTGGCAGTCGTTTGTGGCTGCTTATCACAATCGAAGCCTTAATCCTCTCGCTCAAGTACAGCGTCTACATGAGGCTATCTTTGGCCAGAAAGAAGGATTGAGCAACCTTGATTTGCCGTTCAAAGTGGGGTTTGCTGGGCATTTTGGTTATGACTTAGGCATCTACATTGAGGCGTTTGAGGACTACCAGGTCGGCGAATACCAGACCCCGGATATGAGTTGTCATCTGTATTTACACAGCTTGATTTATGACCATCAGACGCAACAATATACGCTGTGCACGTACGGTGAAGACCGTCAACACCGTGCCCTTCAGGCGACGCTACTAGATTTAGTACAAACTGCACTCCCCTCAACTGCTTTTACTCTGACTGATACATGGCAGGCCAATATGAGTGAAAGTGAATATACACAGTCAATTGCCAAGATTCATGATTATATTTTGGCTGGTGATTGTTACCAAACGAATTTTGCACAACGTTTTGATAATGCATATGAAGGTGATGAATATCAATATTATCTTGCGTTAAGGGCCAAAAACCTGGCCCCGTTTTCCTGTTTTGTTCGGACCGAACAAGGTGCAATATTGAGTTTGTCTCCCGAACGCTTTATCCAAGCGCGACATGGACGGGTTGAAACCAAGCCTATTAAAGGTACTATGCCACGTTCAGCGGACCCCGTTAAAGATCAGGACTTTGCGAATGCTTTGCTGAGTTCCGAGAAAGATCGCGCAGAAAATCTGATGATAGTCGATTTGCTGCGCAACGACCTTTCTAAACATTGCCAAGCAGGTAGCATTGAGGTACCCAAACTGTTTGCCTTGGAAACTTATCCCGCCGTCCATCATTTGGTCAGTACTGTGACTGGGACATTAGCTCATCCTCAGGACATTTATGCTCTCTTGGCAGGTGCGTTTCCTGGCGGCTCTATAACCGGTGCCCCCAAGATTCGGGCCATGCAAATTATTCAAGAACTCGAACCGAATGGGCGAAATATTTACTGTGGTAGCATTGGTTATATTGGCATGGATTACGATATGGATACCAATATTTGTATCCGTACCGTGTTATGTGAAAACAATCGTGTGTATTGCTGGGCAGGCGGTGGAATTGTGCTAGACTCAGAAGCACGTGCTGAATATGCAGAAACCAAACACAAGATCAGTAAAATTATCCCGCTAACTGATTAGGACAACGTGTGAACAAGGATGAATTCTTACAACGTTTTAGCTTTGCCCAGACGATACAACCGGTGCAAGAATTCAGTTTTTCTGGCACTACTCACCCTGCTGCGGTCTTGATTGCTTTACACGAAACGCAATACGGTTTAGAAGTGATATTAACCAAACGCGCCGCTCATCTGCGGCATCATGCTGGACAAATTTCTTTTCCAGGTGGCAAAGCAGAACCCGATGACGATTCCCTGATCCACACTGCACTGCGCGAAACACAAGAAGAAATTGGCTTGGCGTTAAGCACTGATACTGTGATTGGTTCTCTCCCTCAGTTTACCACTATCAGCGGGTTTGCAGTGACCCCAGTCATTGCCTTAACCGACACCTTTACTGATTTTGCTATCGATCACAATGAGGTCGATACGGTATTTTCTGTCCCCTTGCATCATATCCTCAACCGTGACAATCACTTGTCTCACTCGGTACAACGGTATGGGCAAGATTACCCTATTTATTTTATTCCTTGGCAAAATACCTATATTTGGGGAGCGACAGCCGGCATGTTAATTAATCTTGCAAAAGTTTTAGGCTTGAAAGATTAACATTACTTATCAATAAAATTAACATTTCTCAATTGTCAGTTCCCCTATTTCTTTTACACTTGTTATATTCAAGGAGAGCTTTATGATCAGTGTATTTGACATGTTTAGTGTGGGTATTGGCCCATCCAGTTCACACACAGTGGGACCGATGCGGGCGGCGCAGCGTTTTGTGCTCAACTTACTCGCCAAAGGTTGGCTAACGGATACACATACGATTGAAGTGGAGCTGTTTGGCTCTCTTGGTCAAACAGGTAAAGGCCATGGTACGGGTAAAGCAATTATACTTGGGCTATCCGGCTATGCCCCCGACACCGTAGATGTTGACGCAATCGATTCCTTGCTCAAGCATGTTGCCAAAAGTGAAAGCTTGCGCATTTTGGACCAGCATAGTATTGCGTTTCCTGCTAGTGGTGCCATTGTGTTTCATCGTCGTAAAACCTTGCCCAAACATTCCAACGCACTCACGTTACGCGCACGCAGTGGTGAAACCGTTTTGTTGGAAGAAACCTATTACTCCATCGGCGGTGGGTTTATTATCAATGATAACGAATATAAAGACGCGTCCACAACCAGTCATGATGTTACAACCGTTACGCCTCGTTATCCTTTTTCGTCTTGTGCCGCGCTGCTAGCGCACTGTGCGAATGAGGGGCTGTCGATTAGTACGATCATGTTGCGCAACGAAACCAGTTTGCGTGATGAGTCATCGATCATTTCTGGGTTGTACGACATCTGGCTAGTCATGCGTGCCTGTATGTCTCGCGGGATGAAACAAGAGGGTATATTACCAGGTGGACTCAGAGTCAATCGTCGCGCTCCTGCCCTAGCACGACGCTTAGCCGTAGAAAAAACCCAAGATCCCCTCGCGATTATGGATTGGGTCAACCTGTTTGCCTTGGCTGTCAATGAAGAAAATGCTGCCGGAGGGCGCGTGGTCACTGCACCTACTAATGGCGCAGCAGGCATTATCCCCGCCGTCATGGCGTATTACGACAAATTTATTACCCCGCTCGAGCCAGAGTCTGCGGCTCGGTTTTTGTTAACGGCTGCGGCTATTGGAATTTTGTATCAAAAAAATGCCTCGATCTCTGGAGCAGAAGTAGGTTGTCAAGGAGAAGTCGGAGTCGCTTGTTCTATGGCTGCCGGCGCGCTAACCGAACTACTCGGAGGGAGTCCAGATGCAGTGGAGAATGCTGCTGAGATCGGCATGGAACACAATCTAGGTCTAACTTGTGACCCTGTGGGTGGACTAGTCCAAGTGCCTTGTATTGAGCGTAACGCAATGGGAGCGATTAAAGCGATCAACGCGTCACGCTTGGCTCTACGCGGCAATGGTCAGCACAAAGTGTCACTGGATAAGGTCATCAAGACCATGCGTGACACCGGTCGTGATATGAAGAACAAATACAAAGAAACTGCGCGTGGTGGCTTAGCCGTCAATATTATCGAGTGTTAGCACTATTTCACCGGTAGCGTGAGATCCTTGAACATCGTTTCAACATCTTCATTTGATTTTTGCATCATCGCTTTTTCGACCACAGATTTAGTTAAATGCGGAGCAAAGCGTTCTATAAACTCATACATGTATGACCGCAAGAAGTTACCTTTGCGAAAACCAATCTTCGTGGTTGAATATTCAAACAAATGACTGGCATCAATTTTCACCAAATCAGCATCCAACACTTCATCAACAGCCATCGACGCAATCACACCAATCCCAACACCTAAGCGCACATAGGTTTTAATCACATCTGCATCAGTAGCAGTAAATACGATTTTGGGTGTAAGGTGTGCTTCTTCAAACGCCCGATCTAACTCAGAACGTCCAGTAAAACCAAATACGTAAGTTACTAATGGATATTCGGCAATATCAGCGATTGTTAATGAACGAGTATCAGCTAAGGGATGATCTTTTTTGACTATCACTGAACGGTTCCAATGATAACAAGGCAGCATCACTAAATCATTGTATAAGTGCAAAGACTCTGTTGCTATAGCAAAGTCAGCTTCACCTTTTGCAGCTAAGTCACTGATTTGTGACGGCGTACCTTGATGCATATGCAACGATACGTTGGGGTATTTTTGCATAAACCCTTGAATAACCGGCGGTAACGCATACCGAGACTGAGTATGTGTGGTCGCAATATTGAGCTTACCACGATCAGGTAAATTATGCTCTTGGGCGACGGCTTTGATGCTTTCCACTTGTGCGAGAATTTTACGGGAAATATCAATAATTTCTTGTCCAGCTTGAGTAACATGGGTCAAATGTTTACCACTGCGACCAAAAATTTGTACCCCAAGTTCATCTTCCAGCATACGGACTTGTTTACTGATCCCTGGTTGAGAAGTGAACAAGCTTTCGGCGGTAGCGGAGACGTTCAGGTTATTGTTTTGGACTTCAACAATGTACTTGAGTTGTTGTAGTTTCATAGGCACACAAATGTTATAAGGTTAGTGTTAAAATTTATAACGAAAGCGCCTCAAATACCAGTTTTTTATAACAAAATTTCGGCCTGTGTAGGTGTGATAACAATTGCTGATTCACATCTTGCAGACCTGTATCAAAACTCACCGATATCGCTTTATTGATTTACCGCGGTGGTGCAGTAGCCAAAGACATGTCCCAAAATGCTTGCGCTGCTACGGATATATTGGCTTGACGTTTTTTTATCAAACCCAATTCCCTTTTTAAGCTAGGGTGGGCCAACGGTTTACATACAAGACCTAAACGCAGTAAATGCGTTTTAGATAAACTGGGCAAAATAGCCATCCCCAAGCCCGCCTTAACAAAGTTGGCCATCGTTGCAATTTGAGATGCCTCTGCGACATAACGCACATGTACTTGTTCATCTTGCAAAATATCATCAATAAAAATGCGTAAATTAGCGTGTTGATTCATGGACACAAACGCTTCCCCATCAATTTCTGACAAGTGTACATTCTCTCGTTGGGCAAAGCGGTGTGAGGGGGGCATGACCAACATAAAATCATCAGTAAATAATGGGTGAAATAAGACATCTTCATGATAAGTAGGTGCAAACATAATGCCTATTTCAGCGCGATCGTGTAGCACAGATTCCATCACTTGTTCCACCACTACATCTTCCACTTTTATGGTTAATGCCGGATACGTTTCGACAAAGGGAGTGATCAAGTCAATTAATCCAGCTTCTGCAAAGGAAGGAATACAGGCAATATGCAAACTGCCATGCTGTTTTTCAAAGATCGCTTGGGTATCGTGAATGACCTCCTGATAGTTTTGTAACAAGCGCAGTGCTTTTGGTAAAAACAAGCGCCCTTCTCGCGTTAAGGTGACCTGTCGAGTCGTGCGTAAAAATAGCGCCCCACCTAATTGCTCTTCACATTTTTTGATAGCACTGGACAATGCAGGTTG
>JBEVCF010000094.1:10130-24668 GCA_040514355.1 Glaciecola sp. | reverse complement strand
ACATATGATCACCTCCTTAAGAATGACTAAACACTTTTTAAACATAGCATTACCTAAATAAAATGTGAAGATTCAGAAGAAATAGATAAAATGCTGATAATGTAAACATTTTTCACCAAGCCTTTTGAGCGGTAAGTTTATAGGCTCGCTTGTGTTAAATCACTCTAGAAAAACGGTTGTGACGATTGCCATCCCCAATGTAGGCATCAAAACACATCGCTACACTTCTCACTAATAGTTTGGCTTTGGCATGAATAGTGATATCAGTATTCGTCATGGTGACGAGCTTATCTTCTACAAAGGGATTGAGTAAGGCCAACGCAGCTGCAAAATACTCGGTAAAGACAATACCAAAACGCTGTTCAATATCTGCTACATCGACGTACATATTGCACATCAAAGACATGATCACCGCGCGCCTGAGCAGATCATCTTCACTCAGCACCACGCCGTGCTTAGATGGTAATTTATCTTGATTAAGTGTCATGCAATAATCATGAAGCACTTTGGTGTTTTGCCTATATTGATCTCCGATAAAACTGATCGCTGATACACCCAAACCAAGCATGTCGAGGTGTTTGTGGGTAGTATAACCTTGGAAATTACGGTGTAGCTGCCCATTTTGTTGAGCAATCGCCAACTCATCGTCTGGTTTGGCAAAATGGTCCATCCCGATTTGCACATAGCCTTTCGCACACAATGTGCTAATAGCCAGTTCCATCAATTCTGCCTTCGTAGCAGTATCAGGTAACCACGCATCTTTGATTTTACGCTGAGCGGCAAAGCGCGTTGGCAGATGCGCGTAACTAAATAAAGAAATACGCTCAGGGTTGAGCACTATTATGACGTCTAACGTCTCTGCAAAGGTCTGCGGTGTTTGATGGGGTAAACCATAAATGAGATCCACATTCACCGACGTAAAACCCAAGCACTTCGCATGGGTAATGAGGGCTTGGACATGTTGTGTATCTTGCTCACGATTTATGGCAATTTGTACGTCTGGGTCGACATCCTGCACCCCAAGACTGATGCGTCTAAATCCCAAACCAAACAATTCAGTAAGATAATCAGTATCAACACTGCGCGGATCAATCTCAATACTCCACTGTGCATCTTCACTAAAATGATAATGTGCGCGCAATAACGCAACCAAACGCTGCATTTGCGCAATAGTCAAAAACGTGGGTGTGCCTCCACCAAGATGACATTGTTCTACCTGCTTTGCTTGCATGTAAGTCGTCGTCATGGCCATTTCTTTGGCTAGTGCATCAAGATAACTATCCGCTTTGTGTTGATGGCGAGTGACGATCTTGTTACAACCACAGTAATAGCACATGCTATGGCAAAAAGGGATGTGGACATATACCGACATAGCATCCGTCCAGCTGGAATCAAAAGCATTGGTAAGTGTTTGCTGTGAACTTAATGGAGAAAATTCCAACGCTGTTGGATAGGAAGTATAACGAGGCCCTTGGGTATTATATTTATGTATTACACTGTGTAAACCTGTCCCCTGTGCCATGAGGTCGCTCCGCTAAAATACACATTGTATAAAAGCGCAGCAAACGATGTATTGATCTACCACAATAAAAACCTAGCGAGCATGACTGATTACGCTTGCATACTCGCTGGTGTGTTATTTGCTAAAACGGAGCAGGATAACGGCGCAAAACAGTATCCACAGCACTCAGACACTCTTTACTCAACGTAATATCAAATGCCGCAATATCTTCCTCTAATTGAGATAGTTTGGTCGCACCGATGATGGTTGATGTCACACCATCGACTTGGTCACACCATGCCAGTGCTAATTGCGCAGGCGTCATCCCATGGTCTTGTGCAATCTGGCAATATTCTGTAATCGCGGCCTGGCTCAACTCAGTATTGCGAAATAAACCATTGCGCTGCTCTAGGGTCCAGCGGCTGCCTTCAGGCAACGCACCGTTGCGATATTTACCCGACAACATCCCACCTGCCAAGGGTGACCAGGGTAAATATGCAATGTTCTCGAGCACACAAGACTCAATCAAAAATGGCCAATCTTTGGTATCGAGTAGATTAAATTCGTTTTGAATCGAAACCGGTGCAGGCATACCGATTTCTTTGGCTAAGTTCAAATATGTATGGATCCCCCACGTCGTGTCATCAGATAAACCCCAATGGCGAATTTTTCCAGCATCGATAGCGGTTTTGAGTCCCTGCAAAATATCGCGCATATTATCCCTTTGGCGCTCGGGATCTAATTTGCTAGGGCGAGTAAAATTCAAAGCGTGCTTACCAAAATGAGGCGTCATGCGGTTTGGCCAATGTAATTGATAAAGGTCGACATAATCCGTATTTAATCGCTGCAAAGAGCCCGCCAGCGCAATCCCAATATTTTCCCCCGTAATAGGCGCGTTATTGCGCACATAAGGAAAACCGGGACCCGTAATTTTGGTGGCAATAATCATCTGTTCACGGTGTTCAGGGTGGCGTGTTAACCAATTACCAATGATTTGTTCGGTTTTGGTAAATGTAGCCTCACTGGGTGGCACAGGGTACATTTCTGCAGTATCAAAGAAATTCACACCTTGATCGAGTGCGAACGCTATTTGTTCATCCGCGTCGCGTTGGGTATTTTGTAAACCCCATGTCATCGTGCCCAAGCAGACGCGTGAAACGGATAAACCAGAAGAACCGAGTTGAGAAAAACGCATGTTATATCCTTGTTGTTTGGTACTGCATCAGTCTAAATTTTTTATTCGTCATTTACACATAAAACGATCAATGTTGATGAAAATATTCGATGTCACTATTAATCAGTGCGAAAATATTCGTCCAGCATAATTTTTACCTCAAGAATACTTGATTATCATCGATGAAAGAATATTATGGATGTGTAATTATTTATTCATTGCCCTGTCATACCACTGACATGATGTCTGTATAAGTTTACCCATATCTGCTGTTTGAGGAATATAAGATATGGCATACGACATAGATTACCAAGAGTCAGATACATTCAAGTATATGACTCAAGAACAAAGCAACAAGGAGATGTTTATGCTTGACACTATGCAAATTGACCCCACTGCGTCTACTAAAAATACCCGTAAAAGCAAAAAGCGAAAGTGGCGGGAGATCGAGGCAATCAAAGAAGCCAATCGTTTGAAAAAAGAATTGCGTCATTACGATTACGACTTTGATATTACTGAGGACTGAGGTCGGTTTAGTCAGTCAACGTTATCATTATACTCCATCTGCTAACTGCCAATTGATGAGGGTGCGGCCTTTTTGTTTGAGCCATTGATTGGCTTTAGCAAAATGTTGGCAACCCAAAAAACCACGATGTGCGGATAAGGGAGAGGGATGGGGGGCTTTGAGCACACAATGCCCTGTAACATCTAAATCCCTTACAAAGTTTTGTGCATGCGCTCCCCACAACATCAGCACCACATGTTTATTGTGTGCTAAAGCCGTTTGCATCGCTCTGAGTGTGAAGGTTTGCCAGCCAAACTTAGCATGCGAATGTGCAGCACCTTGATTAACAGTCAGCACCGTGTTTAACAATAATACCCCTTGTTGTGCCCAAGCAGATAAATTGCCGTGTTGTGGCACGACAAAAGAAGCATCACTCAATGCGAGTTCCTTAAATATATTTTGTAATGAAGGTGGGGGGGCTATGCCATTTGGTACAGAAAAACTCATTCCATGTGCTTGACCCGGACCATGATAGGGGTCCTGCCCTAGAATAATAACGTTGATTCGGTTCAGTTGTGTCTGTCGAAATGCCGAGAAAACATCTGCATCTGGTGGGTAAACGACTTTGCCCGATGTTTTTTCAGCTTCAATAGCCCTTTGTAAATCTTGAAAATAAGGTTTACCTTGTTCTTCTGCTATAAAGGCTTGCCAATCGTACATATCTCATTTCACCGTAACGCTCGATCCTAAAAGGTAATCAGACTCCGCCCAAAATGCTTATCTCACGCGGCGCAAAAATAAACATAAAGGGAGGCTGAATGCCACTTAACAAAGTCATCAGTGGCATCGGGACTAAAATGCGAATGAAGTTTATTTCAACAATTCAAACATATAAGCTTTGATGACCTCATAATCAGCAGGCTTATCCACATCCAACGACTGCTCGCTCGCGACATCGGCTAATGCTTTAGGAAGTGCTAGCGGTTGACCAAGGATGTTTTCGACAGATTCACGGAATTTAGCAGGGTGTGCAGTGCCCAAAAACAAGCCTGTTTCTCCCTCTTTTAGCGACTTTTGCAAGCTGCGGTAAGCGACGGCAGCGTGCGGCTCTGAGGTATAACCGAGGCTTTGCATGTGCTTCATGGCGATTTGTGTATCGTCTTCGTCTACGGCCATACCTGTTAAGGTCTCACCATCAATGATACCTTTTTCAATGAGCGCTTCAATACGCGGCCAGTTGTTGGGTTGGCTGACATCCATCGCGTTTGACAACGTGGCGATAGTGGCTTTAGGTGACCATTCTCCGGTCGCTAAATAACGCGGTACGGTATCATTGAGGTTTGTTGCCGCCACAAAACGCTTGATTGGCAAGCCTAAGGCTTTGGCAATCATACCAGCAGTTAGGTTACCAAAGTTACCACTGGGTACAGCGACAACTAATTCTTTGCGCGCGGCGTCATCGAGCTGCGCAAAGGCTTCAAAGTAATAGCACACTTGCGCGAGTAGACGCGATATATTGATTGAGTTAGCGGAGTTAAGATGTAACTCTTCACGCATTTGCGGATCTTCAAACGCCTGTTTCACAATCGCCTGACACGCATCAAAATCACCGTCGATGGCCACTGTATGAATATTGCCACCTAATGTTGTAAAGAGCTTTTCTTGTAATGGAGAAATCTTACCTTTAGGGAATAAGATCACGACATTGATGTTATCAATACCATGGAACGCATGCGCAACCGCTGCGCCCGTATCACCTGATGTTGCGGTCAAAATCGTGACGGGCGCACCCGCAGAGATTTTGGTCAAGCACTGCGCCATAAACCGCCCACCAAAGTCTTTAAACGCCAACGTAGGACCGTGAAATAACTCCAGGGAATAGGTTTTATCATCGACTTTCGTTACTGGTGCGGGGAAGGTAAATGCGCTGTCGACAAGGTTTGCCAATTCTTCTGGGCTGAATTCATCGCCAATTAAATGCCCCAAGATCACCTTGCTGCGCTCAGCAAGTGGCAAGGCCAGTAAAGCATCCATATTGCTCAATGGACTGATCGCGTCCATAAAAAATAGGCCTTGGTTGCGCCCCAAACCCGTTTTGACCGCTTCACTGAAGCTAACTTGTTGAGAAGCGTCTTTCAAATTGACCAAATGCATGGTGATTCCTTACTGTAATGTCTTATAGAACGCGGCTACCGGCAGTGTCGATGCGACACACATGGGTAAAACCATCGTCATTTTGAATATAGTGTTCGTTGAGATACGCTGCGACTTTTTCTGCCGTAGCAAGGTCTGGACAGGCAGCAAACACGGTCGGTCCAGAGCCAGAAATACCAAAGCCCAAGGCGCCTGCTTGCATTGCAAATGCCCGACTTTCCGCAAAGTGCGGCAATAAAGACTGGCGATACGGCTCGGCTATCACATCAGACAACACGGCACTGGCCAACTCCGCATTTTGTGTATGCGAAGCATGGATAAAACAGGCTAACTGACGGCCAAATTGCAACGTCGTGGCCATGGGGATGTCCGTGGGCAAGATTTTTCGAGCCGCAGAGGTCGATACTGAAATACCTGAATAACAGATAGTCCAATACCAATCTTCAAATACCGGGACGTTTTCACAAATTGGCTTGTCTAAGCCGGTCATCAACGTCATACCACCGAATAACGCAGGGGCGACATTATCGTAGTGCACCGCCCCACTGATTTGGCCTTCACATTCGCCCATCATAAATAAGAGCGTATTGTCATCAAAGGGTTGGTCATAAAACGCATTGAAGGCATAAAACGCTGCGACAATTGAACTCGCGCTAGAGCCTAAGCCCGAACCAATCGGTAAGTTTTTCTCAAGATGCACCGCCAGAGTCTGAACGGGTATCCCGCGTTCTGCTAGAGCGCGATTAAAAAAGTGATAGCAATCGGTCACAATGTTGTTGTCCGTGCCAGCAGGCAGTCGATCGGCAAAGCGTCCGGCCACGGTTAACGCATATTCTGCACTTGCGGTCACGCGCACTTGGTCACCTAACAAAGTAGAGTCTACTGGCGCTAAACTCGCGCCTAACACATCAAACCCAACACTCACATTACCAATAGACGCAGGAGAAAACGCCGTTACACTTTGACTCATAATTCTTGGGTCCACGCCATAGTTCGTAAAATATCAGCAAACACACCTGCAGCCGTTACCGTTGCACCCGCACCATAGCCACGGATCACAAAAGGGATAGGGCTATAGTAATCAGAGTGGATCGCTAATGCATTTTCACCGTCTTTTACCGCAGCCAATGGGTTATCTAAATCAACGGCTTGAATGCTCACGGCACACTTGCCGTCTTTGATGCTACCGATATAACGCAATACCTTGTTGTCCGCTTTTGCTTGGGCAACTAAATCCGCATAATACTCATCCGCTTTAGGTAAATTAGCCATGAAGGTTGCAATATCACCCTCGGCATCAAAATCTGCAGGTAATACTGATTGAATATCGATATCGCTTAATTCGCACTGCATACCTGCTTCACGCGCCATAATAAGCAACTTACGTGCGACATCCATCCCACTCAGATCGTCTCGTGGATCTGGTTCTGTAAAGCCATTAGATTTGGCGACAGCGGTCGCTTCTGACAAACTCAAACCTTCTTCTAGTTTGCCAAATACATAAGATAATGAGCCAGACAAAATACCTTCAAACGTATTTAAACGATCCCCTGCCGATACCAGTTTTTGCAAGTTATCAATGACAGGTAAGCCAGCACCTACTGTGGTCTCATACAAATACTGACGCTTGTGTCGCAACGCCGCAGCTTTAATTTGCGCGTAGTATTCAGAACTACCGGTATTCGCTTTTTTGTTTGGTGTCACCACATGGAAACCCGCATCGAGGATATCTACATATTGGCTTGCCACGCTTTGCGCACTAGTACAATCAACAAACACAGGATTGGTCAGGCTGTTGTCGACGACAAATTGCTGCAGTTCTTTGAGACCGTATTCAATACCTTTAGTGTCCAAATCAGCTTTCCACTGTACTTCGTCATTCAGGTCAATGCCATTAGGGGCCAATAACACTTTGCGCGAATTAGCAATCCCGTAAACGCGTAAACGCACCGATTTTTCTGCTAACTTAGGTTGTTGCTTAGCGATTTGGCGGATTAACTCTGCTCCGACTGTACCACAACCCACCAAGAACACATCAATACAGTGCTGTTTGGTAAAGAAGTTCGAATGTACTACTTTTACCGCTTTTTTGGCTTTATCGGCTTCAATAACAGTGGAAATAGAACGCTCAGATGAGCCCTGAGCAATCGCAATATTGTTGATGCGCGCTTGCGCTAGCGCTTGGAAAAACTTGGCCGCCATGCCTTTAGTTTTGCGCATCCCATCCCCAACCAAAGTAATGATGGATAGGTTTTCGCGAACTTCAATCGGGTCCAGTAATTGATTGTGTAACTCTAAGGCAAATTCATCATGCAAGACATCGAGTGCTATTGACTGATCCTTTGCGGCAATACAAAAACTAATGGAATACTCTGAAGAAGATTGAGTGATTAATGTAATCGAAATCTGAGCTTTAGCCATCGAATCGAAGATGCGCGTGGCCATGCCTACCATCCCCTTCATGCCAGGACCTGCAATATTAAGCATCACAACGTCATCAAGATTCGAGATCCCTTTAACATCCGTCCATTTGTTGCTTTTTTCAGTGCTGATCAAGGTACCCGGTGCGGCAGGATTAAGGGTATTGCGGATCAAACACGGAATATGATGTTGAGCAATTGGACCGATGGTTTTAGGGTGCAATACTTTTGCGCCAAAATACGATAGTTCCATCGCTTCTTCATAGGTGAGCTTGTCCATCAATACCGCCCCTTCTACTTGGTTAGGGTCAGCGTTATAGACACCGTCTACGTCAGTCCAAATTTCGCAAACTTCCGCATCAATACACGCAGCCAAAATCGCTGCTGAATAATCAGAACCGTTGCGCCCTAGCGTAACCTTTTCACCGTCTTCATTCGCAGCAACAAAACCTGGCATAATTAATAACGTACTACCAGAACAATCGACATCATTAAAACGTGCTTTCGAAGCTGACACATCGGCTAGTGCGTCTAAATAAGGGCCATAAGCAAGAACTTTCTCTACGGGATCGATAATAGCAGTGGTAATGCCTCGGGCGCGGCAAATACCTTGTAAAATGTTCACTGATACATACTCGCCCAGGCTGAGTAATTCTGCAGTGGTGCTTTGTGGAGCAGCTTGTAGTAATGAGATGCCGCGTAGTTTTTCATCGAGAAGGGTTAAGGCATCATCAATGACTTGCTTGACAGGCTCAGGTTGGAAGCCGTCTACCGCACCTGTTAATTCCGCAACAATACTGTTTAGCGTCATGGTGAGTTTTGCTTGTAACTCACCAAAATCTTGTTGCGCCACAGCTTGCTCGACAAGCAATGATAAAGCATTTGTCACACCTTTTGGCGCTGACAATACAGCCGCTGCACCATGGGTTTGGTGTACGTCGCTCAAGATGTCTGCAACACCTTGGTAACGCTCTGCATCAGCGAGTGATGACCCACCAAACTTTAAAACTTTCATGTTGACTCCTATATGCCCTGTGTCTGTTCACGATATTTACCGTGGCCCTAAAACGAAAAAACCCGCTAAAATTTGCGGGCTTCAGTGGATTTTGTGACAAGCACTAACCAACGTCCGCCCTACTAGGGGTGGTAATAATAATCATGTCGGTGGTGCTGTTCATTATTTTCATGCTTTAAATTTGCCGTATAGACGTCTAAATGTCAACCGCAAATTAGCATACTTTTTATAGTTTCGATAATATCACGACTAAGGTCTAAATGCAGTGCCTTTTTAAACATTGCACACTCATTTTTCACTTACCAAAGGACGTCTCATGGAACGCGCACAAAAAATTGCATATCAAATTTTATCTGGATTTGATAAGAGTTATCGTTGGTATTCACGAATTACCAAAGGCGCACAGTCTCGATTTGAGCAACGTCGTTGGGCGGCCTCTCAGTTGGCGATCAAAGAACGCATCACGATCTATGACCAAAGTTTGGGTGAAGTGGTGACAGAAATATACAACCACCTACAACCCCAGCAAGAAACACCTGAATTCTGGGCACAGATGAAGACGTGTTTTACCAAACTCATAGACCATCACCCACAGTTTGAATTGGCAGAGACATTCTACAATTCGGTAATCTGTCGGATCTTCAAACACGGCAGGATCTCCAATGACATGATGTATGTCGAGTCCACCCGTTGTTATTTACCCGGCCAAGAGCGCGAAAATGTGGTGTTGTCTTTTGATACCACCGGCACCGTGCGTGATATGTACGACCAAATCTTCGCTACATTTAAGTTTAATACACCTTTTGCTGATCTTGAGCGTGATAAGGCTAACCTTGAAGCTGGCCTACGCAGTGTATTTACCCAACAAGAGCTCTCCACCGTCCACACGGTTGAAATGCTACGCCCTATTTTCTTTCGCGGCAAAGCGGCTTACTTGATTGGACGCATTTGTTTGCCTGAGCAGACCTTGCCTTTTGTGATCGCGCTACGCATTAATCGCAGTCATGAAATCTTTGTCGATGCCTTGTTAACCGATAGCGCGGATTTGAGTGTAGTGTTTGGTTTTGCGCGTTCTTACTTCATGGCTGATACCCAAAACCCAGCTGAATTAGTGGCGTTCTTATCGGAGTTACTCCCCAACAAAAAGCAATTTGAACTATATATGTCATTGGGATTTTATAAGCACGGCAAAACGGAGTTTTTCCGCAATTACTCACAGCATCTCACCCAATCTGATGACCGTTTTGAATTGGCCCCAGGGATCAAAGGATTGGTCATGACCGTGTTCCATTTACCTAGCTATGGAATTGTCTTCAAAGTCATCAAGGACGAATTTGCAGAAAGTAAAAAAATCACTCGCGAATACGTCAAAGACCGCTATCGCTTAGTCAAAACCTCAGATCGTATTGGTCGCATGGCAGATACGCATGAGTATATGAATTTTAGCTTTGATCGCAAACGCATTGACCCAGAGTTATTGGCCTATCTCAAAGATACATGCGCCAGCAGTCTCGAATTTAATGGTGATGAGATGATCATTAAGCATTTGTACATCGAACGCAAAATGACCCCTCTAAATTTGTATCTCAACGAAGAAACCGATCCTGAAAAAGTGCGTAATGCGATTGACGAATTGGGCTTGTGCATCAAACAAATCGCACTGGCCAATATCTTCCCTGGTGATATGCTGCACAAAAACTTTGGGATCACCAAACACGGACGTGTCATTTTTTATGATTATGATGAAATCTGCTTTATGAATGAACGGACGTTCCGTGCCTTACCACAAAACGATGATCCCTTCGCAGTCGATACCATTTCAGTAGGGCCCAATGATGTCTTCCCACAACAATTTGAGCATTTTATCGTCGGCAAAAAACACCTCAAAGATCTGCTCAAAGAACTGCACGGTGACATCATGACCCCTGAGTATTGGCAAAAGATCCAACGCATGTGTGCGGAAGGTAAATACCTTAATTTCACCCCCTACAATCCCAAGAAGAGTTTCTTCTATCACCCTGACAAGAAGTATGATTATCTGACCTTGTAGGACTGAGCCAAGGTTTATTAAAAGATTTGTCGGTAGCGAGCACTTACCACTTTTTGCTCATGATTGATATCAATCTGACACACCAGTTGCTCCATAACTAACCAACTGGTGTGGGTGATGGTTTGGCCCTCTTGCGTGAGTGTGAATCTGTAAGACGACAGTGTGGCAGTATCAAGTTGGCTGAGCACACTGGATAAGGGCATATCACTGTAATATCTATCCTAGCCAATTACTGTTTTTGCATAAAAATAGTGACTTCTGCTACAACGATCCCAAACTTTTTAATGTAAGAGCGGTTCATTAATGTTGTATCATCCAAAGCAAAAAACCAATCATCAAATTGCACGTTGTAGGTCGTGCCATCCACCGTTAAATCCATTTCATAAACAAAATTAAACGCTGAGCCGAATGCTTGCCCAGTAGCTTGTCCGTTAATATCCCCTGCTTCGCCCAAGTAGGTGCCATCAGGTTGGGGGGTTAAACGCCACACGCGTTCTGTTACACCTTCACCCACAATATATTCAAATGTTTCATCCAGCACTAACACGCCATCTTGCACCGTACCGTCGATATCGACAATAAAGCGTTGTACCACCTCTGCAGAGCGATTTTGAACGATACCCCAAGCGGTGACGTTACCAGTAAAAAACTGCTCCAAAGAGAATTTGGGTGGTTGTTGTACATAATCGTTGCCATCGATGGTAAGTGTGCACCCACTTACTGAGAGCATAACGAGTAAAGTTAGCATGGTCTGTCGGAGATATTTCATCGGCGTAATCCTAATAATTTTTGACGTAATTTGGGTTCAGAAGTATTGGGTGCTAACCAAATGCCAAAAAAGGCATTGGTAAATTCTGGGTCGTCTAATTCACCCACAAACTGTCCATTGTGGAAAAAACGACTGCTACCTGTACTGGTTCTCACACCAATTAAAGTATCGTTTTCTTTGACATCCGGAAACGTATCACTCATGAATGTTTGCCATTTTGCTAATTGAGGCACGTCTCGATAACCTTGCTCTTGCATTTCTTCGATCGAGCGCTTGGTAATATCTATGCCATCAAAATCCATGAGATATCGCAGCGCTAACGCATATTCACCGGTAGGAGAAAACGCGCCTCTAGCTGCGAACAACTGCGCATCATAGACATCCCAAAAGATATACGTCAGACGTCCTTCGCCAATCAAACGTCCCTGATCAAGTGCTTGGTTCACGACTTGTTTGGTGGCATCATCCATGGCCTGAGCAGGTGCAGCTAGCAAGCACGACAAGCTTAGCAATATGCAGAAAAATTTGGGTATCACAAAAAATCGGGCCGCAGGGTGCTGTGGTTTCATAACATCTCCGTAGTTATGTTAATATTTACCAAATAAACGAGTCTTTTGATCACAATGTCGACCTCAAGTTCCATCGCCAAGCAATTAAATATTGCGCTACCTTCACCGCTTGAACTACTCGATCAAGACTTTTTTGCTGGACGATTCTGGATCAAACGCGATGATCTGATTCATCCCATTATCTCAGGGAATAAATGGCGTAAATTAGCTGGTTGGTTTAGTCAGATGGAGCAGGCCCCCATAGAACATATCGTGAGTTTTGGTGGCGGATATTCCAATCATTTACATGCACTAGGCTATATTTGTCATCAGCTTGGCATTCGCTTTACCGCCATCATTCGCGGGCAGTACCAACGCCAGCCAACACCTTGCATCCTCGATTTAATCCAGTGGCATACCGACATCGTCTACACCACCAAGCTAGACTACAAAGCCTACACAGATAGTGAGCACTCACAACACCAGCAGGCACTTGCTCAACTTAAACAACAATATCCACATGCGCACCTCATTCCCGAAGGGGGCGCTACCCAAACGGCGTTATTGGGCTGTCAACACCTCGCCCAAGAAATCCAGTCACAACTTGCATCTGCATTGCCAAATGATGGTATAAATACACCCGCTAAGGGTCTAGCCATCAACTGTAAGCCACAACGTCCTGCCAAAGTCCTGTTGGTATTGCCTGTTGCTACCGCTACCACGATGGCCGGTTTAGTCTCGCAGACGCATCCTTTATGTCATGTTTTGGGCATTGCCGTATTAAAAGGACCAGATTATTTAGAAAATAATATCCAGAGTTTATTATCGCCTCGTGTTGATGCACTGCGCGCGTTTTGGTCTATCAATCACTATTTTCACGGTGGCGGTTATGCAAAGCATACACCAACTTTACTGGCCTTGATGGATAGATGGCAGAAGACCTACAACATCGAATTAGAGGGCGTATATTCAGGCAAAGTTGCTCAGGCCATGGAAGTCCTTAGCCCTGAAGTGGTAAAGGCAGGCTATACCGATATTGTGTTTATCCATACTGGCGGTCTACAAGGTAAACGCTAGCAAAATGCCAAATGTGAACTAATATTGAGTTCAATACGTTTAAATCTGTAAATGCCAATTAGGATGAACACTTGCACATTCCAGCACCTGAGTTACCTAACGAAGTCAATATCATGATCGATGCTAGCCTGGTACTGTGTAAAACACTTCTGCATTATAGTAGCTCTTTTTATCCCTTCGCCGCTGTGTGTATAGATGGGGACGTCCAATGCGTGTTTATTGATGAAACCAAAGAATATGAACAAGGCGTCATTGAACAACTCGAAGATACGATTTTACACCACACTGTGAATGTCTCTAAAAGCAATTCGTTAATTGCTTATTCGGCCTACATGGAGACACCTACATCTGCACGTCAAGATGTATTGGTGTTTGAAGTGGCTTTATACAATGGCAGTGTGAATCAAATCTTATACCCAGTGTGCTATTCTGAAGCAGGTGTTGAAATTGGTACGCCTTTATTGCATCAGAACTTATAAAATTTGATTGAATCGATTTTTTTCAATGTTATGATGCGCCAAAATTAGCTCTCGAAGTATCTTACAATAAGGTAGCACTATGTCTTCAGTTTTAATTATCGGCGCCGGTGGCGTTGCTGCAGTAACCGTCAAAAAATGCGCCCGTTTGGTCGAACATTTTTCAGAAATTTATCTTGCCTCACGCACAGTAAGTAAATGTGAAGCACTCCAAGCAGAAGTCGGTGCTGACCGTGTCAAAGCTGTGTTTGCCGTCGATGCCGATCACGCCCATGAAGTAGAAGCGGTGATCAAACAAACCAATCCTGATTTGGTCGTCAATCTCGCCCTGCCTTATCAAGATTTGGCTATCATGGATGCGTGCTTGGCCTGTGGAGTGGATTATTTAGATACCGCCAATTACGAGCCTAAAGACGTAGCCAAATTTGAATATTCTTGGCAGTGGGCCTATCAAGACAAATTCAAAGAAGCGGGGCTAATGGCCTTGTTAGGCAGTGGCTTTGATCCTGGTGTTACCAATGTCTACACAGCATATGCAGCCAAGCACTACTTCGATGAAATTCACTACTTAGACATTGTAGATTGTAACGGAGGTGATCATGGGCAAGCCTTTGCGACAAACTTCAACCCTGAAATTAATATTCGTGAAATTACGCAACGTGGACGCTATTGGTTCAATGGCGAGTGGCGCGAAACCGATCCTCTAAGTGTCCGTGAAGATTTGCATTACCAAAATATCGGTGAGCGTGCGTCTTACTTGATGTATCACGAGGAATTAGAGTCGATCGTCAAACACTTCCCGACCATCAAACGCGCGCGTTTTTGGATGACTTTTGGCGATGCCTACCT
>JBEVCF010000094.1:0-10120 GCA_040514355.1 Glaciecola sp. | reverse complement strand
TCAATCACCTACGTGTATTAGAAGGCATTGGTATGACGAGTATCGAGCCAATTGACTTTAATGGGCAACAGATTGCGCCACTAGAGTTTTTAAAAGCGGTATTACCTAATCCTGGTTCACTAGCAGAAGGCTATACCGGCATGACCTGTATTGGTACCTACATCACTGGGATTAAGGATGGCGTAGAAAAGACGATCTTCATCTACAACAACTGTGATCACGCAGTGTGCAACGAAGAAGTCGGTGCCCAAGCCGTCTCTTATACCACTGGTGTCCCAGCCATGATTGGGGCAGCGTTAATGCTTAATGGTACTTGGCGCAAAGCAGGTGTTGTCAATATGGAAGAGATGGATCCTGACCCATTCATGGACATGCTAAACCAGCACGGTTTGCCTTGGCATGTGATGGAATGTGAATCGCCGTTTGATCGCAGCGAAACCTAAGCACTTTATTAGAATAATAAAAAAGGAGCAGACCACATGTCTAAGTGGACGGATAATCCAGCGATCCCTAGCCCTTGCTACGTGCTAGAAGAAAGTAAGCTAAACGCCAATCTTGCCGTTTTGCAGCGCGTGCAAGAAAGTGCTCAAGTCGACATTATCCTCGCTTTAAAAGGCTTTTCGATGTGGTCTGCCTTTCCCATGATCCAACCAGTGCTGCAAGGTGCAACGGCTTCAGGTTTGTGGGAAGCACTGCTAGCAAAAGAGTTTGGCAAACAAGTTCACGCTTTCTCGCCAGCGTTCAAAGCCTCAGAAATGCCTGAGATTTGCCAAACGGTCGACCATATTTCATTTAACTCTCTAGCCCAATTTGTGGCACACAAAGCCTGCGCGTTAAAGCATAATGTGAGTATCGGTCTTCGAGTCAATCCAGAACACCAAGAGGCGGATACTGCACTCTATGATCCTTGTGCACCTGGCTCTCGTTTAGGGATCACAGCAGAGCAATTGTCCGGACAAAATATTAAAGAGGTAGAAGGGTTTCATATCCATGCCCTGTGTGAATGTGATTCTTATGCAACAGAGCGGCTTTTACACGCAGTCGAAAAACAATTTTCTAGTTACTTTCCTCATCTCAAATGGCTCAATCTTGGTGGCGGTCACTTGATGACAAAAGCTGGCTATGACGTCGATCATTTAATTGAAGTATTACAGCGCTTCAAGGCCAAATATCCTCACTTGCATGTTATTTTGGAGCCGGGTTCTGCTGTAGCTTGGGACACAGGTCCATTGATCTGCGAAGTCGTCGATATTGTCGAAAATGAGGGACCGATAGGGATCTTAGATATGTCGGTCACGGCGCACATGCCCGATGTACTAGAAATGCCATATCGCCCGCGGATTGTAGATGCAGAAGAAGCAAACGTACTCCCCTATACTTATCGCTTCGGTGGGAATTCTTGTTTGGCTGGTGATATGTTGCCTGAGTATAGTTTTGCTGAGCCCTTAGCAGTGGGCCAGCGTTTGGTTTTTGCTGATATGATGCATTACACAATGGTCAAAACGACTTTTTTCAATGGGATCCAACATCCAGCGATTGGGATCTTACGCGAAAATGGTGAGTTTGAGTTGGTACGCGAATTTACCTATGAAGACTTTAAAGGGCGTTTGTCATAAACGCCCATCAAAGCGTACCCTAATCCCATCTACTACAAGTTGTAACGTTATTTGTCTAACGTCAAACTCCACTGATACAGGGCGTTCTTCTTCAGTCCGTAGTGTTCAGCAACCACGGCTGCGGCTTTCTTAGCCGGAAGATGGGCAAGCAAAGTACGCATTAAGGCTTGGGCCTCTTCACTGATCCCTGTGTCTTGTTGTTGCGCCGGTGCGACCATGATCACGAACTCACCTTTTTGTCTAAGTGGATCATCAGCAAACCAGGTATGCACGTCCCGCGCCGCACCATAGCGGTACGTTTCAAAAGTTTTACTGAGTTCTTTGGCCACGACGATAGTTTGGTTTTCAGGTAGCACATCTGCGAATACTGACAAGGTGTCCACAATGCGTCTTGGCGCTTCATAAAAAATAGAGGTAGCGGATTCACTTAGCAAAGTTTCAGCTAATTGCCGTTTGGCTTGTTGTTTGACAGGGACAAAGCCCTTAAAACAAAAACTATCAGAGGGTAAACCCGAACCTGCTAGCGCTGTGATCGCGGCACAGGGTCCGGGCAAACTGACTACATTCAACCCAGCCTCTCGGCACGCATGGACGATCTTATAGCCAGGATCACTGATCAAGGGTGTGCCTGCATCGCTAATTAGTGCTAAAGAGTCGCCAGATTCTAACCTTTCGATCACTGTTGTAATGCGTTGGCTTTCGTTATGATCATGCAGTGAAAACGTCGGTTTTTGAATTCCAAGATGCTCTAACAAAATACGACTGTGGCGCGTGTCTTCACACGCGATCGCCGCCACACTTTGTAAGACTTCAATTGCGCGCTGAGTAATATCTTTCAAATTGCCAATTGGCGTAGGCACGATATATAAAAAACCAGTGTTAGACATAATGCGAGTTGAACAAAAATACAGTAGTATTGCAGTATACACGTTCATGCTTTGCATCTAAAGACGAAAGGGTCAGGTTTACCAGATATGCCATCATTCACTAAACAAGGTCTACTGTGCAGTTTGCTCCTGGTCTTGCTCGCGGGTTGTAGTGCTGTGCCAAATGTCAAAGTGCCGAGTCAGCAATCAGGTCGTACCCTGCCTGTCACCGTTTTGACCGCAGACACAACTATGCTGGATACGCTTTTGGCTGAAGCTGAACTCGCATATGCTGCAGGCCAAACTGGACGTTTTCAACGTTTGCTCCTCGATGCTGCGACCTATGCTCACAGCCGTGAGAACTGCCCTGCGGTTCACCATATCTTGCAGACCATTTACAGTGAACTTAATGATGAACATCAGACAAAGGCAATGTATTTGCGTGCAGTCTGTGCCCACCCCAAAGATACCTTATTACAACGCATAATGCTGTTATCGGCTGCTACGGTTGATCTGCGTTTAGCACAGGCACAGCACGCAGCCAAGGCGCAGTTATATGAAACGTTGTTAGATTGGCCTAATGCAGTGACGGCGCACGTATTGAGTGGAGCGTATGATGTCGAACACGTCTGGCGCTTAACCCAAAACATACCGACTGCGGATTTATCCTTAACACCTTATCCAAGTGTCAATGCTTTTATTGAGTTAGCACAACTACTGCGGCAATATGGTTTAGATAACTACGCACTCGCAATGCAACTCACCTCTTGGCAGTATCGTTTTGAAGGACATCCCTTAGTCCAAGATTTGCCTACCCAGATCACGACTTTACTTGCCAGTGAACAACAACTCTCAACACCCAGAATTGCGGTTTTACTGCCATTGTCTGGTAGACTTGCACCCCGTGCCGAACAAATTAGACAGGGCATTTTGGCTGCCTACTTTGCTCAGCAACACGACTACGAAATACAGTTTTTTGATACACACGCTAACAGTGTTGAAACACTCATACCGCAACTCAGTCCATTCAATGTGATTGTAGGGCCACTACTAAAAGATAACGTTGAGACATTGATCCCCTTTTTGACAACATCTCAAAAACTCATTGCACTCAATCGTATCCCAACACATGACCTCGTCGACTTGAACCAGCTGCAGCGCTTTTACTTTGCGCTTGCACCTGAAGATGAAGCTGAACAAATTGCAGAACACGTATTTCAATCCCAATACTTACAACCTATCATGATCCATGCCAATGACAGCGTTGCTGTGCGGATGGCTGAAGCATTCAAGAGTCGTTGGCAAAGCTTAACGCAACGCGATGATCTAATGGTACTCAACTTCACTGATAACGCGTCAATGCGTCAATCAATCATCGATACTTTAGGGGTTGGCTTGAGTAAAGCGCGTGCAACCACACTAGAGCGCTACCTTGGCTCTGAAGTATTTAGTGTTACTCGTAACCGCCGCGATGTTGATGCCTTCGTAGTGTTTGCAAATCCAGAGCAAACCGAATTGATCAACCCGATGATCGAAGCGAGCATCAGTTCATTTAGCGACGAGGTATTACCTGTTTATGCGACGTCTAGAAGTTATAACCATCAATTAAACAAAAATTCTTTGCGCGACTTACGCAATGTGAACTTTATTGATATCCCATGGTTATTAGAGCAACAAAATACTGCGTTGTATCGCAGCCATGACAAGCTATACCCAACTTCAAGTACTACAGACAAACGATTATTTGCCTTTGGTTATGATGCTTATGCCTTGATTTTCAATGCACACAAATTAGCGCAAGTGGAAGGTTTGGTCTACCCAGGTCTAACGGGTGAAATTTATATGAATAGGCAACAAAATATAACGCGCTTTTTACCGAAAGTTATTGTGTCAGAAGACCAAATTTTATTGCAACGTGAACAATAAGTCTCAAACCGCCTATTTCCGAGGTTTAGCAATCGAACAAAAAGTTGCACGATACCTCCAACAACGTGGCCTTGAGTTGGTGTGTCATAATTTCAAAGCAAAGTGTGGCGAAATCGATTTAGTCATGCGAGATACCGAGACTTGGGTATTTGTTGAAGTCAAATATCGTGAAAACGCGTCACGTGGTACAGCAGCAGAGCAATTTACTGCACAGAAAAGACGAAAATTGACTGCAGCTATCCATGTATTTATGGCAAAATATAATTTAAATCCACATCACGTTGATTATCGCATAGACTTAGTGGCAATTGACGGCAAATCTGCACAATGGTTGCGCAGTGTTTAAGTAGAGAACTCACACATGATTGATAATATCAAAGCTAATTTTACCGAAAGTATACAAACCAAAATTGCAGCCAGTGAAGTCCTGCCGCAACCCATTGCAGATGCAGCCGCAATGATGGTTGAAGCACTTATCCGTGGTAATAAAATACTCTCATGTGGTAATGGTGGTTCTGCTGGTGATGCACAACATTTTTCCTCGGAATTACTCAATCGCTACGAACGCGACCGTCCGAGTCTTCCGGCCATGGCATTGACAACTGATAGCTCAACGATTACGTCGATTGCTAATGACTACAGCTACGATGAAGTATTTGCCAAACAGGTTCGTGCACTGGGTCAACCCGGTGATATTTTATTAGCCATTTCTACCTCGGGTAATTCTGCGAATGTCATCAAGGCGATGGAAGCGGCTTTATCTCGCGATATGACAATTGTTGCGTTAACGGGTAAAGACGGTGGAGAAATGGCAGGCTTCTTAGGACCACATGATGTTGAAATCCGTGTTCCATCCAACCGAACCGCGCGAATTCAAGAAGTACATTTATTAGCTATTCACAATTTATGTGAGTGTATTGACGATAGCCTATTTCCACAATAACAGGCATTTCTACAGTCAGATTGGTTTCACAAGGGATATTAAAATGAAACATTTTGCTTTGCTATGTATTTTAGTTGTAACGCTTTTTTCACAAGGTTGTACGGTGGTTGCACTCGGTTCAGCAGTGGCGGTCGGTGCCTCAAGTTCTGCTGATCCAAGGAGCATAGGCACACAACTTGACGATACTAACAACGCGTTATCCATTGGCAACCACATCAATAAAATTGCTGGTATCCAAGCAGCAAGCAACATAGATATTGAAGTGTTTAACCGACAACTTTTACTTACCGGCCAGGTTGTTGATGCAAGTTGGGTCAAAGCCATTGACGAAGTAGTTGCCAAAAACACTTACATCGAAAAAGCACACAATCAAATCCGTGTTGCCCCCTTAGCTGGTGCCAAACAGCAAGCCAAAGACATTATTATTGCCAATACTATTCGAGCAAAACTGTTTGCAGACGAACGTGTTTCCACCACTAATATGAATGTTATCGTGAATAACTCTGAAGTATTTTTAATGGGCTTGGTAACCAACCAAGAAGCGACTATTGCCGTTGATATCGCACGCAACGTTAACAACGTCACGCGCGTCAATCGCGTTTTTGAGATTATTTCACCACAGTGAGAGTCGGCTTACTCTTAGGTTGATTGGATTGATGACCTGCAGACGGTGGCTCTGAACTCTGAATGACATTTAGGGGTTTTGCTTTATTTGTTTGGCCGCCCTTGGCTTCAGACTCAGATAATACTGTTTTCAAACCTTCTTGAGTGCTTTGCGTTTCTTCTATTTCAGCTGAAGCAATCTCATCGCCTTGACTCATCGCTCTATCTTCAATGGTAAACACCGTCCCTGCACCATTTTCTCTCGCATATATCGCCAGTACCGCATGACAGGGCATACTCAAGAGGTGTGGTTGCCCACCAAAACGCGCTTGAAACGATAAACCTTCAGGCCCTAAAGCAAAATTCACACAGGCTGAGGGCGACACATTCAGCACAATTTGACCATCTTGGACAAATTGTTGCGGAACGTGCACGTTGGGTAAGGTTGCATCCACAACCAAATGAGGGGTCAAATCGTTGTCGACAATCCAATCATAAAAAGCCCTAAGTAAATAGGGCTGATTGGATGTCATCGAAATGCTATCTGATGAACTCATAACGTATGGCTACAACTTAAAGTGGCGCGTGAATTTCACGCTCTTGGTCAGTCAATGACGCTTTGAATGAACTACGCTCAAAGATCCGTTTCATATAATCTAACACTTCTTTACTACCCTGGCCGGTGAGCGTGATATCCAGTGCAGGTAAGCGCCATAATAGCGGTGCTAAATAACAATCAACCAGACTAAACTCTTCAGACATAAAGAATTCTGTATTGGCAAAAATTGGCGCCAACGCTAATAAATTTTCACGTAATTCGTTGCGCAATGCCTCAGTATCGCCATCGCCTCGGAAGATCAGTCCAGCTTTGACATACCAGTCTTGTTCAATTCGGTGCATTAACAAGCGCGCTTCACCTCGAGCCACTGGGTAAACAGGCATCAATGGCGGATGCGGAAAACGTTCATCTAAGTATTCCATGATGATGTCAGCTTTGTATAACGTGAGATCACGATCTACTAATGTTGGCAATGTTCCGTACTGGTTTAGCTCCAGTAATTCCTCAGGCAAGTTCTTTGGATCAACATAGCTGATATCTACTCCCACACCTTTTTCAGCCAATACAATGCGTACCTGGTGACTATAAATATCAATATTGTCTGAGAACAATGTCATTATAGAACGTTTATTTGCTGCTAAGCCCATTTAGCTTTCTCCTGTCATGCACTTCGGCAAAACGTAAATTCGCATAAAAATAAATAGAAAAAAGGGGCGCTACCGCCCCTTTCGTATTATATCAGAATTTTAACTGAGGTGAAGTAAGGAAAATCTACTTCTTGATACCACGCCAGTATTCTTTCTTGGTCAAATAAGCAAAGACAAAGAATATGAAGATGAATACCAATACCCCTTTACCAATTGCTTCAGACTCTAGACGCGAAGGCTCGCCGGTGTATTCAAGATAATTCACCAAATCCAGAATCGCCTGGTCATACTCTTCAGTATTGAGTTCACCATTACCGTCCGCAACGATGCCAACATAACGCTGTACCATTTCACCATCGACCAGCTGCTCTTCATAGGTGATACGTGGTGTGCCTTGTAACTCTTGTAGTACGTGAGGCATACCCACATTAGGGAACACTAAATTATTAACACCAAATGTTTTGGAGTCATCAACGTAAAATGTGCGCAGGTAAGTATACAACCAGTCTGCACCACGTACGCGCGCCACCAAGGTCAAATCAGGTGGAGGCGCACCAAACCACGTTGCAGCATTTTCTTGTGGCATGGGCGTGGTGATGTAATCAGTGACTTTTTCACCTGTGAACTGCAAGTACTCTGCACCTAAATCTGCAGGAATACCCAGATCTTCAAACGTACGTGAATAACGTTGATACTGCTGTTGGTGACATCCTAGGCAGTAGTTCATGAAGATACGCGCACCATTCTGCAACGAAGCCTTGTCCGTTAAATCGAAGTTAGCTTTGTCAAGCGGGTGTGAAGACCCTGCTGCAAAGGCTAAGCTAGGCACTAATAAAGCGATGGCTAGTAATAACTTTTTCATTAACGGATCCTCGTAGGTACAGGCTTGGTTTTTTCATTTTTACTATAAATCCACAGTAATCCGAAGAAACCAAAATACATCACTGTAGCAATTTGCGAAGCAACGATCTTCCAATTTTCTTGAGGTGTACCGCCTAGGTAACCTAAGAATACAAATACAATCGCAAAGACAATCAGATTCCATTTGTGTAAACCTGAACGATAGCGCCATGAACGAACCTTACCGCGATCCAGCCAAGGCAAAGCAAACAATGCAGCAATCGCACCAAACATTGCAAGTACCCCAAACAACTTATCCGGTACCGCTTTCAAAATCGCATAGAACGGTGTGAAATACCATACAGGGAAAATATGCTCAGGCGTTTTCAACGGGTTCGCAATTTCAAAGTTTGGATGCTCAAGGAACTTACCGCCCATCTCTGGTGCGAAGAACATAACATAAGCAAAACCGGCTAAGAAAATTGTGAATGCTACTAGATCTTTCAAAACAATATGAGGGAAGAACGGCACCACGTCGTCCGCAATGTCGTATTTACCCGTGTAGTATTCGTGGATCTCATATTTGGTTTTCTCGTCTTCTGACAAAGAACCTTTCTTGTGCTTTATCGCAATACCATCTGGGTTGTTTGAACCTACTTCGTGTAGCGCGATGATGTGCAAGAATACAAGGATAACAATCACTAATGGCAAAGCAATCACGTGTAGTGCAAAGAAGCGGTTCAGCGTTGCGCCCGAGATAACATAGTCACCTTGGATCCAGACAACTAGGTCAGGACCGATAACTGGAATAGCACCAAATAGTGATACGATGACCTGTGCACCCCAATATGACATTTGCCCCCATGGTAATACGTAACCCATGAATGCTTCAGCCATTAGCGCTAGGTAAATTAACATACCGAAGACCCATAGTAATTCACGAGGCTTCTGGTAAGAACCATAGATCATGCCGCGGAACATGTGCATGTATACCACGATGAAGAACGCTGACGCACCAGTAGAGTGCATGTAACGAATCAACCAACCATAATCGACTTCACGCATGATGTATTCAACAGAAGCAAACGCGCGCTCTGCTGATGGTTCAAAGTTCATGGTTAACCAGATACCCGTTACGATTTGGTTGACCAACACGATAGTTGCTAGAAATCCAAATACATACCAGAAATTCATATTGACTGGTGCTGGATATTGGATTGCGTGCATATTAGCAACGCGCATCATTGGGATACGTTGCTCAATCCAGTTTAAAATACCGTTCATATTTTTCCCCTTATGCTTCTGAGCCGATCAACAAGGTGTTGTCGTCGAGATACTGATATGGAGGAACAACTAAGTTTGACGGTGCAGGTACGCCTTGGAATACGCGACCAGCCATATCAAATTTAGAACCGTGACAAGGACAGAAGAAACCTTCTGCAATACCCTCTGCATACTGTTCAAATGCGCCATCAGCTAAGTGCTGTGGAGAGCAGCCTAAGTGTGTACAGATACCAACCAATACTAAGTATTCATCTTTCAATGAGCGATGGCGGTTTTGCGCAAAAGCAGGTTGTTGTTCAACTTCTGAATTCGGATCGCGCAGTTGGTCTTCATGCTTGTCTAGTGATGCAAGTAATTCAGGTGTACGACGTACCACCCAAACTGGCTTTGAACGCCACATAACACGTACTAATTGACCAGGTTCGATACCACTGATATCGACTTCGACGTCTGCACCTGCCGCTTTTGCTTTGGCACTTGGATTCCAAGATGCAACAAAAGGGACTGCCGCGCCAACCGCACCAATCCCGCCAATAACACCGGTCGCAACAGTTAAAAACTTACGACGATTATTATTTTCTGGCTGATTGTCTTGGGTTGCTTGATTTGCATCTACTGACACATTACTCATCCGCTATTACTCCAAAAATAATTCTGCGCGAAATATTAAAGAAAACCCCCAATAAAAACAAGTCAATATGGCGCTATTCTTGCGATATTGTCTAAGACATTTGTCTTTACTGGGTTATCTGCTTTACAACAACTTTCAGGCGCTGAACATTTATTGACATAAATCAATAAAAATATTTATTTAACAACATTTTAAGAAAAAAAAA